>CALHBL010000020.1 GCA_937930825.1 uncultured Bacteriovoracaceae bacterium | reverse complement strand
AAGTGGGAGTATAGGCGTGCTATAATGGAACCGGTCTGACCTGAGCTGACACGGTGAAATTGAGCATTTGCAGAATTGGGCACATTAGTTGGTCTTGCTACTGGCCGTGCTACTTGTGCTTGTCTTGCAACCTGTACTGGTCTTGATGTGGGTCTAACTAATAGCAATGGTCTTTTTGCGGGTCTTAGTCTTGGTCCTGTTAATTGGCTTGTTCTTCGGCATGAATTACTTGGGTGAGTTGAGCAGCGAGCTTTCGCATTTCTTACAGGAATAATAATATTAGAGTTACCAATATTATTTCTTACTCCGGCCCTACGTATAATTTGAAAGCCATAGAGCTCAGGGCTTTTTAATTGTTCAAGATCAGCTAAGCGATAAGTAAAAGGCCCAACACCCGCTAAAGGATCTCTTGCTTCAATCGTAGATATTGCGCCCCAATTAACTCTACCATTAAATATACCAGTGTGACCGTAGGAACTGACTCCTTCGGTTCTTCTCTTATTGAAAGCATCTCCTGGAAGAATATTTAACTGACCTTTCCTATTTCTCCATGGAATAACTGAAAGTTCATTATCAAATCTGCTATGGGCAGCATCATAAATTCCTGTTGTTGTATAAGTAGCACTCTTAGTGGCGCTAGGAGGATAGAAACGCTCTTTAATTCTTAAAGAAGCCCCTACTAAACCAGAGCAATCCGTACTGCCAATAGTTGTGATTGGTATGTCTCCATGGCCAGGCCTAAATGAGCTCTGCCTCAGGAGTGAGACTTCTTGTTGATGGAAGTTCCACCTGTTTATTAAATGAGGATCGAATTTCTTTGTATGAGCATCATTTCTTAAAATATATTGAATCCCTGTTGCTGTTAGAGCATACTCAATAATATCAGAGGCATTGAGTGGATAAGCGCCATTGGCGTTCAATCCAAAAAGACTTGAAGAAATAAGTTGGGCTATTAGAATCTTCTTCATGAACTCGCTCCAATTAAGTGGGGAAATTTTTAAGCTTACTAGTTTTAGCATTAGAGTTTATTGAGTTAAAGAATAATTGACGCAATGTGTAATAATTTACCACTTTGTTCATATATCAATGAGCAATTCTTACACAGTGTTTAGGATAAATTTATGGATCAAAAATCTAACAAAAAAGCCTTATTCTCGTTCATCTCATTAATTATTCTTGGCCTTATGGTCTACTTGCTCTTTAACGGGTCTTCGGAGTCATTTAAACCTTTTACCACTAAAGAGAAGGATCAGGAGTCCAAAGTAGCATTGGGTGAGAGTCAAGGGTCTGCAGCGCCTTTAGGTCATGATGATATTGTTGGTAAGGAAGGTGGCGCCAACGCCACTAAGATTCGCTTTGATCAAGGCAAAGTCATTATGAAGACCGGTCATGGAAGTGGCGAGGGTGAAATAGGAGTCACTACTGGTGAGGGAGGTGGCTTTGGTCCAGCATCCTTCTTTGTAGGTGAGGATGGCAAAGTCTATGTACTTGATCGCAATAACTCACGAATACTGGCAGGTTACGGAAATAATTTAAAAACAATTAAGAATCTTGATCAGCAATACGTAAAAGGAATGACTGTTGGAGAAGATGAAAACCTGCATATTGTGACTGGAAATCTTGATTTAACAGTTGAGAGTTATGATAAGTATGGTGAAAAGATTGAAAGAGAGGTTCCTTCTAACTTTAAGCCCGACTTTCTAAATGCGGTGGACTTGAGAAATTATGAAGATGGCTTCTTAGTCACAAGCTCCACGAAAATTTACCAAATTAACAAAGAGGGAAGAGTCAAAGAGCTCTCGGGAATGCCTATTGATAAGACCCGCGCTTATAAAGGAAGTAGCTTTATGGACGCCAGTTTAGATAATAATGGGCAGAGTATTGCTCTTATTTTTAGAGCGGCAAATGATGCGCCAGTGGCCGAAAAGAGAATCCAAGGGGACTTCGATTCCATTTACGGAATGTACCCCGTGACAAGTGGAAATATTGTACTTGTGGCCGAAGAAAGAATTAAGAATGGTGAAATTAGTGCTCTCATTTATACACTTAAACCTTCCGGTGCCATTGCCGACGTTGTAAAGATAAAGTCTGATAGGCACTTTGTGACAGATCAGCCTTATCACATTAGCGCTGATGGCTGTAAGGCAACTCATATAATGTCCCAAAGTGATAGAACAGTTGTGAGGGAATATGCTTTGAACTGCCGAAACTAGTAAATTTTTATACTAAAAAATATTATAAGAGATTTTTTTTTGAAAATAGCCTAAGTTCATCCCTTATCAAGATAAATGGTTAAGGAGAACGAGTGAAAGCGTTTAGTCTCATGAATATTATTTTAGTAAGTCTAATTTCTGTAAACACTTTTTCAGAGTCTCAATTTGACCTAGATCCAAAGTTTGAAGAATATGAAGGCGGAAGTAGAGAGTATGAGTCTCTCATTCATAAACAAATCACTGAAATCTCTATAG
This sequence comes from uncultured Bacteriovoracaceae bacterium, assembly GCA_937930825.1. GTDB lineage: Bacteria > Bdellovibrionota > Bacteriovoracia > Bacteriovoracales > Bacteriovoracaceae. The sequence goes on along the minus strand of CALHBL010000020.1, from coordinate 6,103 downwards.
AAATGCTTAAGAAAGATCTAGGAAAGTATGAAGGGTTTAATAAGTACCCTAGAGATGCCCACGCTAAATCTCATGGTTGTGTAAAAGGTAGATTTGAAGTTAATAACTCATTACTTCCTAAGGCGAATAGGCTTGGGATTTTTAGCAAAAATAAAGTCTATGAGTCATGGATTAGGTTTTCTAATAATGACGAAAAGCCAGTACGAAAAGATAATAGAGGAGATTTAAGAGGAATAGCCTTAAAGGTGATGGGAGTAGAAGGAGAAAAAATGATGGATGGTCATAAAAGCTCTTTAACCCAAGATTTCCTACTCTATGGTTCTAAAGAATTCTTTATTAAAAATAGTGCTGACTACATTGATTTTATTAAAGGGCTCCGGGATGGAGATGCAGTAAAGCAACTTCTTCTTAGTCAACCTGTGGGAGCACTTAAAGTATTCTTAGCTCAACAAAAACTGAAGAATAAGGTAAATCTTTTTGATATTGATTTCTTTAGTGCTACTCCTATTCGTTTAGGTAGGTTCGAAAATCCTGAAAGATCCGCTTTTAAGTATTCAGTTACGAAATGTAATGAAGTTGAAGTAATGAATGTTGCTGGAAAGAAAGATCAAAATTACTTAAGAAAGAATCTCTTTGCCACTTTAAAGAAAAATGAAGAAGCCTGTTTTGACTTTAAAATTCAAGTACAGACCTCTCCTGAAGTTATGCCTATCGAAGATTCAACTAAGTCTTGGCCAGAAACTAAGAGTTTATTTCCCTTACTAAACCCTCTTAAACGCAACTTTTCTCCTTATGTGAAAGTGGCAAAAATAATTTTCAACTATAGTGATAATACAGATATGAACTCTGGAGAAAGAAGAGATTATTGTGAAGACCTCTCTTTTAATCCTTGGCATACTATTCCAGAACATAAACCTCTCGGAAGAACAATGCGCATGCGAAGGGATGTCTATAAAGGGATTTCTGACTTCAGGAGACTGAATAATGGTGCAAGTTTTGAGGAACCAGATAGTCTTTAGAGGCCATTCGTTTACAGCCTTGAGTATTTTCCTAGCATTAAAGCCTAAGTAAGAGTGTTCACGCCCTCTATTTGATTGTTTAATCATTTCTTTGTACCATTTATCAAAATATGAGGTGTGGCCCATCAATTTTGGTGATAGATGATAAGATGACCATTCCAAGAACCTAGGGGAATTAAAATGAAATACTTGAAGATACTTTACTTCTTTTACTTTTCTCTCTGCCTCACTTCTCATGCTTCTGTACAGGTCAGTAAGTATTCTTGGTACGATAGCTCTAGCAATAAGTATATGTCCCTATCAGAAGGAATCTCTAGTCTACCTGATAAAGGTATTTTTATATTGGGAGAATCTCATTATCAAAAAAGTATCATGGACGCTCAAGGTGATTTTATTGAGAAGCTTGTCACGGCCAAGAAAAGACAAGGTGATTTTTGCGTTGGATGGGAGTTTTTAAATTTTACAGATCAAAAACAAATTGAGTCAAAATTCACTTTATATAAGACTGGGCAACTTGGGCTAGAAGAGTTATTCAAAGAGTTCTTTCCTAGTCGCTCTATCGAGCATGAGGTCTATGCCCCTCTCTTTCAAATGGCAAAGAAGTACCAAGGTACTGTACTGGGAACAAATGCTCCAAGACTGTGGAAGAGAGTCATTATCAATGAGGGCTTTTCAACACTATCACAAGATAGGATACCTCGGTTAATGCAAAGGGGATCTGATAATTACTATGAACGTTTCCTAGAAGCAATGGGAGGACATGCTGATCTATCTGTTATCGAAAAGTACTTTATGGCCCAATCTTATACTGATGCTACGATGGCCCAAAGCCTGATTGATTTAAGTAATGCTCAAGTGAAAATAATGATTACAGGCCACTTCCATAGTGATTTTGGGCATGGACTCCCTTCTTACTTAGAAAAGGGAACGAACAAAAATATTGAATTAATTAGGTTCGTCGATTTTAAAAATATTCCTGAAGAAGAAAGAGATTCTATTCTCAAAGAGCATCCGAAATATGGACAAAGAGCAGCTTATTTCTTGATTATAAATAAGAACGCTCAATGAGTGAGATATGAATTAAAAATACCTAACTAGGTTCACTCCATACTGCCACTGCCTCAGCTGGTATAAAGAATCGATATCGAATGCCCATTGGGAAGTAAAATGCCAGCGGTAATCGAGCTTAGCGGTTGTGTGTATTTTACTTTCTAATAAATTACTATACCAAAGAGAAGAAGTAAGAATAAGGGCCGAATGATCAGTGACTTGATAAAGGATCTGGCCTGTGAGTCTGGTGTCTAATGATAATCTTCTTCTTATCATGCTTATCTTTGATTTCTTTGCATATTGAATTGATACTGGAATAAAGAAGCGTAAGAGTGCCTTTCTAAATGAGAAATTGATGCCGTAAGAAGTTCTAAAGTAAGGTCCTAAATCATAGTCTTTAGTAAGTTCTCTATCTGAAATTGAAAAGTCCAAGCTCCAAGTTGAACCCATTGAAGAGAATATACTTTGATTATTAGCTTCAATATTAAGGAGAGTGAATTTTTCTAACCTCAAGTCACTTTCTCTTTGGTTATAGGTTGCCGATAATTTTCCTAGGACAAGCTGTGACCAGGATTCTCTTGTCATTTTATCGTCTAAGTATTCATCAAAGCTTGCCCGTGCTTCAAGTCTTGTAAGGTGTTGATTGAATTGATTCTCTTTTCTTCCAATCATTAAATAGGAAGAGGGGTGTATCTCATGAGGAGGGCCTGGGGACTTTATTTCTTTTATTGTAGTCTTAGCTGATCTCTTGGATCGTTGAACTTGAAGAGCTCGCTTGAAGGGAATACCTTCTTGAGGATTAGAGTCCATATAATCCATGAGAAAATCTAGCGCCTCGGTACTTAAACCGCCAAGCTGATCATCATTTATCACTCTTTTTTGTGATAGCTCTTTAACGATTGGTCGCTCTTTAGGTTTTAGTGAATTAAATATACTTTTTAATTTTTTAAATGGTGAGGGTCTAAAGTTGATGGGGCCAGCAAGGCTTTCTTCATTAGCTATAGTTTTTAAAGTTTCGCTGGGAATAACAAAGTAGGGGAGTTTTGCAATAAGCTCCCACCTCGGGTTAATGGCATCAAGAAAGGCCAATAAGTGAAAAGAGCAATTCTTGGTCAGGTAGTAGTAATCAAACTGTGCCGTATTCATCTCCCATAGATGCTCAACGAAGTATTGAAGCTCACTCTTTGAAAGTTTGAGCTGATACTCCCAAAGGTCTCTATTCTCGTAATCTTGATATTCTTTAAGCTTAATAAAGTAGGGAAGAAGAGAGAATTTTGCTTTAAACAATCCTGAGAGGCCGTAAAAACCATAGATAAGGGGATTGTTCGTGGTTTGAATTGCTGAGAAATTAAGGCCCCAATTGAGATAGTCATTGGATTGATCAGTTCCTTGAAGCTTGAAAAAGGTGTGCCCAAAGGCACTACTGGGGTTGTTTATATGATAGCTGGCGAAAATAAGGAAGACTTTTTCTAATCTTAACTTCTTCATAATATAGTCAAAGCCTGGACACTTTGTTGGGATTGGTTTTAGAAAACCAATCTCAGTTAAGTATCTTACTCTTGCAGGAAACCTACAGCGTGCCTGAGCATTAACCTGGAATTCTTTGATTGCGGCGCTTGCTTCTTCTTGAGGGGAGAACTTTCCTGCTGGCGAGAAGAACCAGTCTTTATTAGTCACTAAGCTTTTAAATTGAGGGCCATCTTTAAGATACCGGTGGAGGTTAAGCCATTTAGTATCTTGAGAAAAATCATAAGCATGAGTTGAGTAGAGAAGAAGAAAAGTAAGAGTAGTAAAAGTGAATTTGACCATTGAGTTTAAGGGAGCTACCAAACAGCTCCCTTGGAATGAATTTAAAGTAATTGGATAATCTGACTATGAATAGAGTCTTCGTCGGAGTCAGCAGCAAAGAGTGTTGAAAAGTGACTTTTGAGGACAAGTTTATCCGCCCCTTCTTTATTGATCAACTTTAGATAAGCTTCAAGAGTATCACCTTGTCCTCTTGCGATATCATTCGCCAGCTTCTCTCTATTTATCTTTATAAAAACGGGACCAGTTACAGTTGCATCCTTTGCATCTTCACAGCCCAAAGTCCCTGTAGAAATGGCAAAACTCTGATTACCGGAAGACATATTAAAGAAACTAGCGAGTATATTGAAGCCTAATCCTTCTTTTTCTTTAAAGAGAATAGAACCGAGTCCGCAACCTGCAGGTCCATGGGAAGCGATAATAGGCATAGTTATTATAATGGCCGATAGAAGGGCAGTCAGCTTTTTCATGGGGAATATCTCCTAGAAGGGAAAGTTAATTATTTTTCTAGGTTTATGATGATGGCATTGAGATATGTTGTAAAGAGATTGATTATTCTATAGAGTCCAGAGCTTGCGCTCTTTGTTTTTGGATTTTTTCAAAGTCCTTAACACTATCTGTTGTCTCTTTGATTTTCATTGGCGCTGCTATGACATTCTTTATGCCTTTCCCAGCTGTCTTGCCTAAAGCTTGAATCATATTACCAACTTTACCTAATCCTTTAGAGCGACCCCTTCTTACTCTTGGACTTCTTTTAGTATTCCAGGTTACTGCTGATTCAGTCCTTCCTACTTGTCTCGGGCGGCTACTAAGGGGAAGTGCTTTAAAGGTCGCTTCTTTTCCATGGCCTTCCATCGTTATGGAATCTATTCTTTCTTGCCAAGGGAATTGATCTACCCAGTCAAATTCACCCATTTCAAGAACACCTCCTTTGTTATGCAGTCCAAATCCGGCCTTAACTTCAAATCTTTGACCTGTGTCTGAAATAGAGAAGGTTGATAAGCCTCGGTCCATAGATGAGATAAAGCTTCCATCAGATTTGGCCTTCAAACGAAAAGTTGCATCCTGTATGCTAATGACAGTTTTAGAAAAGTGAATCTTCAAGCCAATAGGAATTGTATCAGCAAAAATATCTGCAAAAACTCTTCCCTTTTCAAGTTTAAACTCATAGTGACCTCTTCTTCTTTTTGGCTTTTTTTCAAAACTGATTTTGGTAGCTTCCCCGATACGAAGGTACTTATTTGGAGCTATGGTTAAAATAGCAAATGAGTTGTGGGAGACCATTATTTTATCTTGCTGTCTTATCTCGATGTCTATCTGCGCTAAGTAACTCTCAGCCTTTGTATTAACGAGAACATCTCCAGAAACATAGCTGAAGTAAGGATAATCCTTTTCTGAAACTCGCTTATTAGGAATTATTTTCTTTAAGGCGCTGAAGTTTGGTGAGCTACTGGGAAGAGTTATGATCCTCTCGAAAGAGCCTGGCCTTTGAGTGATGAGATATCCAGTTGCGCCTAGCATGAGTACTGCTAGTCCAATAAAGTAACTTTTCAAGAACTTCCCCCATTTATAATTCTCTTTCCGATTGAATTCTTTAATTATAAACCAGATCTTAGAATGATCATCACAGGGGAAGGTATTGAACGAAAAGAATTATAATTAAGTTGAGAGGAATACTCATATAGTCCTCCTGTCAGAGTTTTCAAGTATTGGAAATTCACCAAAAGACTTGAATACCCGGATGGTACTAAGGTTCAAGCTACGCGCCTTTAGGCGTGCTGCTTGAGTTCCTTTCCAGTAGCGGTATATAATACAGGCATCTTCTTGCTCTTTTGGTAAGGTTAGTTTTAAAACTTTCTAGAGTATTTTTTATGAGTCGTAATTTTACAGTTGTTAAAAATAAGATAAAAGCGCGGTTAAAGACCGAGACCAGAATTTACAATGAAGAAATCCTTAACCGCTGGGCCTCTGTTAATTTAATTCTCCATTATAGTGATTGCTGGCGATTGCTGGTTATCAGAAGAGCACTAAACCCCAATGACCCATGGTCAGGACACTACGCCTTTCCCGGAGGAAGAGTAGAGCTTGGTGAAGAGCATATTGCTGCGGCCTTAAGGGAGACGAAAGAAGAAGTGGGGCTTGAGCTTGCTGAAGCGGACTGTCTTGGTTGGTTTCTGGCTTTTCAATTGAAACAAGCACAGAAACCCATAAACTTAGGTATTACAGCA
>CALHBL010000019.1 GCA_937930825.1 uncultured Bacteriovoracaceae bacterium | reverse complement strand
GAATGAAAGAGAAGAAGATCTTCTTATTGACTCTGTGTTTGAGAAAGTAGCAGCGCGAGGAATTTGAACACAGCTGAACTACCCCATGAATGGGAATGATCTGGGACAGGGGCATGACAAAGGTCATAAGAGACAGCAGGGTTATCCCACCCGCCATTCCAACCACGCCGCTAATAATGGCCGTGGCGATAGCTGCTAGGCTTAGAGCGGCCAGATGAGGAGTCATGGTAGGGATTTTATCCAGCTAAAGGCCTGATGAATTTTCTTATCATGGAAATCGATGGGGATACTTTGATAACTTATATCTTTGATACTATAGCGCTCTTGTAATTGTTCATCCATTTTAAAGGAGCGCAGGTTATTACTAAAGTAACCAACTCCTCCGCTCTTTAAGGCCTTATGGCACTGACGAATGAGGAAGCTATGGTCTCTGTCCACGTCAAAAGTTCCTTTAAACTTCTTGGAAACTGAGAAGGTTGGCGGGTCGATGACAATGCCATCAAAGGAGTTGCCTTCAAGTTCTTTGAGAAAGCTTAAGCAATCATCTTCAATAAAACTATGCTTATTTAGGTCTAGTCCGTTGAGCTGAAAATTCTTCTTGGCCCACTCAAGATAATTCTTTGATAGGTCCACGCTAGTTACGATGGCGCCGGCGCTGGCCAGAGCGACACTGAGGGAGCCTGAATAGCAAAAGAGGTTGAGGTACTTCTTTCCCGTGAGGTCTGATTCATTAAACTTCTTGCGCCAAGGACGGTGATCGAGAAAGAGACCAGTATCGAGGTATTGATTGAGGTTCACTTCAAACTTGAGGGGCCCTTCATTGACGGTTAGGATGATAGGTTTTTCTTTATTCTTTTTGTACTGCTCGCTGGCACCGCTCTTGATTCTCTTTTTTACAAGTCTCTTTTCATTGGGATAACCGAGCTCATCCAAGGCCTTAAGAAACTCTTGATAGTTAAGCTTCTTTGATTCTTCTTCATCAATGGCCTTGAGCCTGAGACTAATGACCGCGTAGTCATTAAAGACCTCTACAATATAGGGAAACTCTGGAATATCCCGATCGTAGAGTCGGTAGGCCGTGATATTGTGGCGCTTGGCCATTTTGGTCAAGTGCTTTTGATTCTTTTTGAGACGGTTTAAAATAGACACGCCTTCTTCTACAGGAGAATTGAGATGCTGACAAATTGCATAAGAGGAGATAAACCAAGCTATGACTAAAATACCTCTCTTTGGAGAATTATTCAGCGACTTTGAGAAGTGGGCCATGAGTTGTGATCAAGGCCCAAAGCCTCTGAGAAGAATGATCGTTGCCCTTGTTAAAGGGGCAGGCTTCCTTGATGAGCATCCGGAGATAGCACAGTCCTTTCTTTTGAAAGTGAAGAAGCGCTACTTTCTCAATGACCTAAAAGTGAGTAAGAAGCACCTCTCAAGTGATGGGACTATTAAGTTTCTCTTTAGCTTAGGGGATGGACAGAGTATTGAGTCAGTGGCCCTGAGTTTTAATAAGAGGTACACCCTATGCCTCAGCTCTCAAGCAGGTTGTGGTATGAATTGCCAGTTCTGTGCCACGGGAAAGGTTGGCCTAAAGAGGAATCTTCTGGCCCACGAAATTGTTCATCAATACCTCTTTCTTTGGCAGCAGCTCAATATTGAGGGCAAGCATCCCCAAACCCCAAATATTGTTTTCATGGGCCAGGGCGAGCCCCTTCATAATTTTGATGAACTAAAAAAGGCCATCGCAATTCTGTGCTCAATGCCAGGAATTGCCTTAGGCCCTAAGCAAATCACCATCTCAACTGTGGGTTACCTGCCGGGGCTGCGCCGCTTTAATGAACTGCCGCCAGTTAACTTGGCCATCAGTCTTCATTCTCCTTTTAATCAGCAAAGGGATGAGCTTATTCCCGTGAATAGGGCCTACTCATTAGAGGAGCTCTTCAATGTTCTAGAAAATTTCGATTGGCACCACCGCAAGAGAATAAACTTCGAGTACCTCTTACTTGGTGGAGTTAATGACTCCACAGAGCACGCCCAGGCCCTTGCCACTTTAGTCAGTCAATTTCCTAATCTAGTAAACCTGATTCCCTTCAATCCTTTTCCTGGTTCTGGTTTTAAAAGGCCAAGTGTTGAAAGCATCAATAACTTTAAGGAAAGTTTAGTGAAGAAGAAGGTCATGGTGATGATTAGGCAAACCAAGGGCGATGACGTACTGGCCGCTTGTGGGCAGCTGGCGAATACTTTTTAAGTTTTTTTTAGGAAAGTTGCGCTGGCAGATGTCATCTAGTGACTTCCCCCACTTGATATATTTCAACTTTTAAAAATATAGAATTATTAAACAGAGTAAGCATACAAAAATCATTACAACGTCTAGCCAAGGAGGAATATTATTAATTATGCGCTCGGTGAAGTGAAGGTCCTTCTTCTCTTTGATGCTTTTGTTTCGCCTGAAATAATTCATGAAAATTGCAAGTAAGCAACCTGTCGCTAGCTCTAAGTAATTGTTAGAAAAGCCAAGATTTATAAAAGGACTTAATAGTCCCCTAAAAAGAACTGCCGCACCGATTAGGTCCAGCAAGGCGAACCTTATTTGTTTAATTTTCGCCTTACTTTGCTCTTTCAATTACGCCCC
>CALHBL010000018.1 GCA_937930825.1 uncultured Bacteriovoracaceae bacterium | reverse complement strand
ACTCCTTGCGTTATGAATGGAGAATAGTAATAAAACCTTTGTAGAAACCCATATTTCTGCATAAACAGGGAACAACTGTAAAAACAGGTGACTTATTTATGAATATTGTAATTCGTTTATTGTTCTTCATGATTTCACTCTGTATAATCGCATCACCTTATTCTCAGGTTATAGAAGTAAGTATGAATATGCATGAGTCAATAGACTGGCAAGTTAAGAGTGACAACTTTAATTTATTTTCCAAGCTCAAGCAGTATAATACTCCCCCTCGATTTAAAGCTAAACTTGAAAGAAGCAGTACTGGTGAATATGGCCTAACAAATAAGGAGATTCAGACCTTATCTTCTTTTTGGATATCTGGGTGGGACATACGCTTAGGAGCAATCTCCAATCAAAAGGCACATGACCTTATAATTCCCGTGACTATGATTGAAAAAGGGCAAAACTGTGCTCACTTAGGTAAGCTCTTATTAAATGCCTCTACTGGTCATTATCAACTAGAGATAACTAATGGTATTTGCAAATATCTTAAGTTTAAATTGTCCCTTAATGGCACCGGAAAAATAATCAATAAACCTCTCGGGACAATTCAAAAAACCTCTAAGGACAGACAAGATAATAGTAATAAAGGAGAGGCAATTGTCCTAAGCCCAAATGGTTTATCTATTTTAAATGATCTTCAAGGAAGGAAAGGTATCAAAATGTCTGGGATCATTACAGCAAAAGGTTCTAGGAGAGTATGTTTTGATGAAGAAAGAAGACCCGTCTTGTGTCAAGATCATCTCTATCCTTCATACTCTTTGTCAAAATCTTTATTTACACCATTTGCACTCATGCAGTCTCAAAAAGACTTAGGTTCTCATATTAGAGAAGGGTCCTTTCTAAAGTGCTTACCTTCCTCTTATCAGCGCACTTTTAAAAGATGGAATGATGTAACTTTTGAGAGTCTGCTTGATATGAATACTGGTTTCTATAGAAGTGGTATTCATAGACGAGATGAAGAAGGTACTGTCAAAAATAATTTTCTACTCCTATATGACAAAGAAGCAAAACGCCGAGGATCATTGGGCTTTGAGAAGAAGTCAGAGCAAGGAGAAATTTTTGTTTATCAAACCTCTAATCATTATATTCTTTTTCCGGCCCTTGAAGAGTGTTACAGAAAAGATCTTAAATTCAGTGGTGATTTTGACCTTTTTGATCACTTGATGGCCAAAATCTTTGAAGTGAATGGAATTTCAAAAGATAGATATCAAAGCTTAAGAGATTGGACCTTCTCTAGTACTGGTAAGATAGTACAAGAAAATCAAGGAAGTGCCCTGGCCGGATACGGCCAGTTCTACACACCTAATAGTTTTGTAAAGGTGGCCAAGTTACCGATGAAATATAAATCCGCTTTAATGATTAATACGGCTCCAGAAGAAATGAAGAAAAGGCTTGAAGTGAGTATTCCTTACTTAGAAGGCAAAACTTATTATGATAATGGATTTTGGTTTAGTGAAGTTGTTATAAAGGGAAAAAAGACAGTACTTACACACGCAATGGGATATGGAGGAAATGTCGTCATCTATCACCCCAATGGTAATATTTTCTATCAAATTTCTGATAGCGGTGAATTTCCTGATTTAAAGAAAGTTGGAAAGCTATTAGCTGAGATAAAATAATGATTCGTTCTGAAACCTACTAAGAATATATCGCTACTAGAAAGGAATTCAAGACTTTCTCCAGATAACACTGTCATAAATATAGTGAGTAAAGTTAAAGGTTAAGGTCGCCACTAAAGATAGGGGTATGGCGTAGGCGATGAATGTAACTTCTTTTAACTCTATAATTCCATAAATGAACAAAGAAGCTAGGGTTATAAGAAAGTAGTATTTGTAAAATACTTGCTCTGCACTCTTTTGATTACTCTTTATCCAGGTGAAAACCAAGTACTGAATATTATGATAGAGAGTTAAGGACAACCACCCATAGATGAACTTGGTGAAAATGAAGTAGGCTAGATAGTAGAGAATATAATTAGAGAGAAAATAAAGATAGTAGTTAAAATCGGCCCGCCAATTGATATTTTTATTAATAATCTCTATGAATAGCCAGATGGGTAGAGCTGCTAGGTAGAGATTTTTAAGAAAAGGGCCGATTTGATTTGGCAGGGATGGAAAGTAGATAAAATGGCCAAAGAAACTTAATGAACCTTTATCAAAGAGGCTTACGAGGGCGAAGGTTGGCAGAATGTGCAGAAGAAATTTTTGTAACTTAAAACTTCTATTGCTTCTTCTTTGGCAGTAGGAAATCGTGATGCCATAATTTTGGCGCATATAATGGAACCACTGGGCGAAGAAGTAAATATTAAATAATTTATTGTAACCATACTTTAAAGAGACAAGAGTAAAAATGATGGCCAGTGAAATAAGAATCCCAAAGAGGTGCTTCTTCTTTAAGCGATCGAAGGCATCCTTCATAAAGAAAGTCGAGACGGCGTGGGGGTGGGAGAGAAGCCAGACATCAATGATAAACAGAGTGATAAAGTACTCTGGCTTGATCATAGAGATTTGAGCCGCCAGGATTATCGCTAGCCAAGGGATGATAATTTTTAAGTAGATAGGGTTCTTAACAAAGCCCATTACTTTTTGGTGGGTATACTCAGATAGGTAAAGCCTTGATTGCTCCAGCCAGGATAGGGCTGCGTGAATTGTTGATAGCGCATCATACAAGCGACACAGTCTATCGGTGCATAAGGAGAGGGTGAATACGGCCTATAGTAATAGGGGGTTGGTCCCTGCATGGCGTGAAAAGGAGCCTGGGGTCTGTAGTAAACGGGGGAGCTTTGGCCCCAAGGCGAACCCCAATAGTTCTGATTGGCCATGCAGAGCGTTCCACAAACTCCAGGACTAAGGCCAGCTGCTTTAAGGGTTGCGGTCATTGCAAAG
>CALHBL010000017.1 GCA_937930825.1 uncultured Bacteriovoracaceae bacterium | reverse complement strand
ACTATAAAACCAGTCACACCATTCCCACCACTAGGGCCGCCTCCATCAACAAAGGAGACGCTACCGCACATTCCCCCACTGGAGTCATCTTGCGAGATAGTCAGAGGCGTAGTAGAAGTTACAACATCCCCATTTCCTATGGGCTCAATTGCTGAAAAAGAACTGTCTGGAGTAGTGACGGCCGCTAATTCTAAGGCCGAAAAAGCATCGAGTAGCCCTGCTCCACAACCACTGGAGCAGCTAAAGTACTTCGTTGATGATTTCATAATATCTTCGATCTGATCAGGGTAGAGGTCTGGGAATTCGCCCAATATGAGAGCAGCAACCCCCGCAACATGGGGTGCGGCCATACTTGTTCCCATCAGGCCTTTATAACTATCTTCCCCTACAGTTTGTTTACCATCATTACTTGTTGAAAAAACCGTTCCATTATAATCCCCTCCTGGGGCAATGACATCGATATACTCTCCATAATTAGAATAGTAGCTCATGGAGGCAAGGCGATTTCCCGCACCTACAGTGATGACCCCTCTACAAGTTGCTGGCGTGTAGCTAGAAAAGTCGAGATTGGCCGAATCATTTCCTGCCGCAGTGACAACGACAGCACCGCGAGAGCGTGCAAAGTCGATAGCATTTTGCATTGTTGTTCCACACGAGCCAAATCCACCTAGAGAGAGGTTGATCACTTGAGCTGGATTTTGATTCAAAGGTAGCCCAGAAACATTCCCCCCTGCGGCCCAAATAATACCATCAGCGATATCTGATATATAACCACCACACTTTCCTAGAACTCTCACTGGCAGTACCTTAGCTCCCCAGCTCACACCAGCAACACCTAATGAGTTCCCAGTATTGGCCGCAATAGTGCCGGCGACGTGAGTTCCGTGCCAACTAGACTTTACTTCTGAACCAAAGTAACAATCATCTCCTTCCTCTATCCAATCTCCTGCATCTGTTGCATCGAGATCCCTTCCATCTCCATCCCCAGAGATCCTCTCATCACTAATAAGGTCTGCTCCGGTCAAGATTCTCCCCTTAAGATCCCTATGCTCAATAATTCCTGTATCAATAACGGCCACAACCACATCAGTGGACCCGGTGGTGATGTCCCAAGCATCAGGAAGTGAAATTCCTCCATCAGTGTCAAAGTAATGCCACTGAGATTGATAGAAACTATCTTCGACACCAGTATCTCCCGGCTCCAAGGTATGCTTAAGAAGATAATCCTCTTCAATTTCAACGATTGAGCTTGCTGCTAAAGCAAATTTTTGAGTGGCCTCTTTGACATCCCTTGCTCGCACTAAGCTCTTAGAGACTACTGAAGTGTTATTAGCTTTGAGGCCAACCGAATGCGGCCGATAGTGAATTATATACTGCTTTGGAAATATAGTGGAGGAGAGAAGAAAGAGGCAGACCAAAAGGCCCAAATGCTTAAGCATATTTCATCCTTGAAAAAGCTTGATTAGAAGAGAGCATCAAAGAATGACCTCCAGAATTAACACATTGTATCAAAACAAGAAAGATCCAGCGACCTAAACTTCAAGTATTGAATATCACATTAAGTAGGGAGGAATTTGCCTGATAGGTCTGGGAAGTAGGCCAAAAAAAAGCTCCCATAGAGGGAGCTATTTCTAAAAAAATATAATTCTAACTCTTCTAAGGGACAGGTTCTTAGTCATCATCTCCAGTAGGCTCTTCTTCTTCTTCTTCGTCATCTACTGGGTCAGTTAGGGGATCTACAACCGGATCAGTTACCGGCTCAACTACTGGGTCAGTTACAGGATCTACAACTGGATCAGTTACCGGCTCAACTACTGGATCAGTTACCGGATCTACAACTGGGTCAGTTACAGGATCTACAACGGGATCAGTTACCGGATCTACAACTGGGTCAGTTACCGGATCTACAACTGGACCAGTATCTTCCATAATTTCTTTAACATTTGTAATTCTAGTTATATCCTCACCGCGGCACTCACCCATTTCACAAGATTTTGAAACTGAACATGAGTCCTCTCTTACGTAGTCTCTCTCTCCGCGAACTAGAATTCCTTCCACTTCACCGGTGGTTACATTAAATACTGCTGAACCTGAATTACCACCATATGTATCAGTATTTGCGACAAAGAAGACATCATCGTCATTCTTTCTGACAAAGCCACCGTCTGTTATCTTTGTTGGAAGACCTGAAGGATGACCAATAACAACGATCTCCTCGCCATCAGCGATCTTTCCCGTTTCTCTAAATTTAACAGGTCTAACATCCTCAACATCGCGATCGAGCTCTATTACAGCGTAATCCATCTGATCGCCATCCATCCAAGGAGTCTTGCTGTTAAGGACTGATTTAATTAATTTCTTACACGAGTAAACATTCTTTTCTGGAACTGTATATTCGGTTTGATCAGCAGCTGATTTATTGTAGCCAAAGACATATTTAACGGATTGACACTGAGTTTCTGTTCTAGCGCAATGACCAGCGGTAACTAAAATATTGGGTGCAACAAGAAAGCCTGAACAGCCTGCAACCGAGAGCTGGTCACGAAAGGGCTCACTTTCACAAAGTCCTATTCTATCTCCTAAAGTTTTACCGCTAATAGTAGTTACACCGTCAACAGTTTCCATATCTCTTTCTTTAATGATCGCAGCTGTTGCACTGGCCAATTCAAGAAACATAGCATTAGAAACCTCATGAACATCACGTCGATTGTCATCACCATAGATGACTTTTTGATATGACGCATAAGAGGTATTGGCCATCATTGCCAATGTAAGAATAAATCCTTTTAACTTCATTCGGGTCCTTTTTCCTAGAGTTGAGTTACTCATTAATAGAGGGCATTAAACAGTCGTGACGAAAGCTTGACAACTAACAATAACTGACATTTTTACACCGGCACTGTGTCAGCAGCTTGTAATAGGACTATAGCGTCTCTAACGCTATACTAAGATATTTCTTCATCGAAAGAAAATTTCCAATTTCGACCATCAGGATCTTTCAAGAAGAAGAAAATTTGACTACCAACTTTTGATAACTTGGCCCGAGGCAGCGGTTTTTCAGCATTTTGGCGGTAAGAAAGAAATTGCACCTTGTGAAGAAGGTCCTCAAGTTCTTGTTGTGAGGCCAGAGAAAACTCAATCATTACATCCCTCTCTCCCGCTTTATGAAAGAGTTGATCGGCATTGGCCTTTAGAACTTTTATAGTCACTTTCTCAGAGTGAACACTAATCCCCTCAGCACCTACAATAGGTAGTATATCAAGATCTAGTAATTCACTAAAGAAATGGGCCAGACCTTTTGGGTTACGAGAATAAAGAGTTATATTTGCTACGGTTACAGACATGACTCTATTATGCAGCAGAAACTAAGAAAAAGAAGGCCTTTATAGTCATACCGTTTGAGTTTTAAAGTATTCAAAACTCACCTAAAGACTTATATGCCCGAATGGTACTGTGACTCAAGTTACGCGCCTTTAAGCCTGCTGCTTGAATTCCTTTCCAGTATTAGTTTTCGGCCGTTACCTCAATCATTTAAATTAACTAACCGGCCATTACAAACGGCTTATCTGTTCATCTATTAAGGGAAGTCTTCTAAGCCAAGGAAAGTCTGGAGGCCCTTCCATCGGCACTGGATCCTTGGGAGTCATTCCAGGGGCAAGCTCTGGGATGACAGTGATGCGAATAATATCCTCTCCGCGGCAACCATCCATCTCACACCTGAAAACTCGATTACACTTTAACTCTTCATCAAAGACAAAGTCCTTATCACCTCTTACAAGA
The DNA here is from genome assembly GCA_937930825.1 of uncultured Bacteriovoracaceae bacterium. Classification (GTDB taxonomy): domain Bacteria; phylum Bdellovibrionota; class Bacteriovoracia; order Bacteriovoracales; family Bacteriovoracaceae. The sequence goes on along the minus strand of CALHBL010000017.1, from coordinate 5,232 downwards.
AGCCCTTCAACAACTCCCGTTTCCCTATTGAAAACGGCCGAGCCAGAGTTGCCGCCAAAAGAGTCCAAATTAGCTCTAAAATAGAAATCATTATCATTTTCTCGCACATAAGCATCATCAGCAATAACACTGGGTAAGCCCGTTGGATGGCCGATCATAACAAGAGGGGCCACATCCTCAATTCTCCCTTCGGTTCTAAATTTTAGGGGCGCTCTCCCTTCAACTGGGCGCTCAAGTTGCACAAGGGCAAAGTCATTCCCAGAAAGAGGATTCAATTCCTGGTTGATGATTTTCTTGCAACTATAGACTCCACTTGCTGCCACCACAGAGCTCTCTTCTAGCTGTGTCATCTTATAATTAAAGACCCATTTAGTATCAGCACACTTTGACTCTGACCGCATACAATGGCCTGCTGTCACGAGGAGATCTGGACCAACTAAGAAGCCTGAGCATACGCTTATGCTGATATCATGGGCAAAGGTTTCATCCTCACAGACATTCCTAAAGCCATCCTTTAATTTCAAATTCTTTATCGAGTAAGAGAGACCATCGTCCGATAGTGTCAGATGCTTATTCTTAATTTGAGCCGCTGTAGATGCTGCTAACTTCTTAAAGACTTCACTCTCTGATTGAGAAATAAATAATCTATCATCAACTCCATAGAGAACACTTTGCACAGCAGCGCCCAATGGGCCCAGAAGAGCGACTCCAATAATGAAAGAAAGGGTCACTAAAGACTTAATCAAAACCAATCCTTAACGCTAGTAGTAGTAATTTTATGTAAGCTAGGCTTTAGAATGGGCCATTACTAGACTAGTCGCAGCAACCCTGTAAAAAAGGACCTAGGCTTTTATCCCTATTAAGAATAAGGGCCGATCGATAGACCAGTGGGTCATGTACTCTAAAGAAAAGCTTCTTTCCCGAGAAGCTCTGCATTACTCTACCAAGGAGCTCGTGGTGAATGAACTCACTCTTTTGAAGAAGCTCTTCTCTACTACAAGCTTGATTTAAACTGACTTCTTGTTGCCAAATTTTTCTAAGAAAAGATTTCTTAGAAACTCCATAGACCCAACTCGAATGGGGAAAGTGAGCTGCTAGCTCACTAAACCTAGCGATGAGTTGAAGATTTTGCTCAAATGACTTGGAAAAACCAAAGCAAGGATCAAGAATGATTCGCTCACTGTCAGGATGACTTTGTGAGCTCTTAAAGAAATTTAAAACTTCGCTGAAGATATCCTTCTTATTGTCAGCATAATCCATATGCATTGAGGCCAGCTGGCGAGAGGGTGCCATATTATGGCATAGAATATAGCGCGACCTTGGAAATTCTTTAAAGAAGAGCTCGACATCACTATCAAGCTTACCGCTCACATCATTCCAAATAAAGCTATCTGCAGAAAGGCCAAACTTCTCAAGACGCCTAAAGAACCATGCGGCGACTTCATACTTATAAGTATCCAAACTTATAAAAGGAAAATTTAAATCTTCTTTGGTCACTGAATTGAGAAAAAATTCTAAGCGCTTTATTTCATCATCAGCACTGATGGGCCCACTGGTGGGCGCTGTAGACTCGGCCCCAATATCGATTGAGCGAACCCCCAGCTTAGAGAATTGGTCAAGCCGCTCTTTTAAAACAATAGGGCCCATAAGGGCCCCACTACTATCACTAAATGAATTGGGAGTGAAGTTAATCACCCCCATACAAGAAAAACTCACGAACTAAGCAGGAAGAGGATCATTCCCATTACCTGAAATATCTCCGCCATCTCCATTATTCTTTAGAGCTGCGCTTTGCTCATCTTCAGCAGAAGCTCCTCCACTCTTATCATCAGTCTTCTCTTCAATAAGAGGAACACCAATATCCTTACCATCAACGAGATCTTGAACTTGCTTAAAGTCCAAAGTTTCCCAAACGATTAGTCCTTCAGCTATACGATCAAGAGCGCCCCTCTTTTCTTTGAGGATATTCATCGCAATTTCGTAGTTCTTGGAAACTAAGCGCTGTATTTCTTCATCGATTTCCTGACCCGTCTTTTCTGAGTAGGTTGCCGCTGTTGGCATGGACCAAGCATTTGACTGCTCCTTCTCATAATTAATAGGGCCTAGCTTTCCACTCATTCCCCATGAACAAATCATGGAACGTGAAAGACTTGTTGCTCTTTCAATGTCGTTAGATGCACCGTTTGTGATTTCCCCGAAGACTAACTCTTCAGCGCAGCGGCCGCCCATCAAGAAAGAAATAAAGTTCTCTGCTCTCTCACTTGTGAGATTGAGCATATCCTCACTTGGAAGAGTTTGGGTAACACCAAGAGCTCCACCCCGCGGCATGATAGACACCTTATGAATCGGATCAGTATGAGGAAGATTCATTCCTACTAATGTGTGTCCAGCTTCATGAAAAGCAGTCACGCGCTTTTCCTTATCTGAAATCACCATCGATCTTCTTTCAGGTCCCATTAAAACTTTATCTTTGGCCATCTCAAAATCTATTTGATCAAGACTCTTCTTATTAAGACGAGCAGCATTCAAGGCCGCCTCATTAACAAGATTTGCTAGATCTGCACCAGTGAAGCCAGGGGTTCCCTTGGCGACAACTTCGAGATCAACTCCTTCAGTAAGCGGAGTTTTTACAGTATGCACTTTTAGAATGCCAAGGCGTCCCCTAACATCAGGAGAGCCGACCATTACTCTTCGATCAAAACGCCCCGGTCTTAGGAGTGCTGGATCGAGAACATCTATTCTGTTAGTTGCAGCAATTAAAATGACGCCTTCATTTGACTCAAAACCATCCATCTCAACAAGAAGCTGATTCAAAGTCTGCTCTCTCTCATCGTGTCCACCGCCCATACCTGCGCCTCTATGGCGGCCAACGGCATCGATTTCATCGATAAAGATAATACAAGGAGCATGCTTCTTGCCTTGCTCAAAGAGATCTCGCACTCTTGAAGCACCAACACCAACAAACATTTCAACAAAGTCTGAACCGGAAATTGAAAAGAAGGGAACATCTGCTTCCCCCGCCACGGCCCGGGCCAGTAGTGTCTTACCCGTTCCAGGAGGGCCAACGAGAATAACCCCTTTAGGAATTTTCCCCCCAAGCTTTGTATACTTCTTGGGGTCTTTGAGAAAGTCGACAACTTCACGAAGTTCTTCCTTTGCTTCTTCAACACCGGAGACTTCTTTAAAAGTAACTTTCTTATCACTTGCTGAGAGCATCTTCGCTTTAGACTTACCAAAGCTCATGGCCTTGCCACCGCCAGCTTGTATTTGGCGCAAGAAGAAGTAGAAAATGACAATGAGGAGAATCATTGGTCCCCAATTAATCAGAAGGCTCGCAAAGAATGTTTGCTTCTCTTCTTCATCATACTCAGGGGTCACTCCATTTTCGCGTAGAATTTTAAAAGTCGTATCACCGGTATCACCGATTAAAGTGAAGCGCTCACCGTTTTCGTAGTCTTCGTTGAACTTTCCTACAATTGTCTTTTCACCTTTGAAGGTTACTTCAGAAATATTCTTAGTTTCGACTGCTTTTATAAAATTAGGGTAAGAGACTCGCTTGTAAGTCGTCTTCTCTTCAACTGCGACCTTTGCTATGAGGGCCATCATGAGAAGAACAACGATCCAAAGGGTTAGCGTTTTTTGCTGTGGTTTCATTCCGTAGATTCCTATTATTTAGAGAATGGGCTTATCTATTTAATCCCATAAGTTTAGTATTTTAATCATTCCGGCCACGGATTTCAACTGATTGCTTGAAGCAAATGCATTTATTAAAAGTAAAACCATCGAGCGGCCTGCGTGAAGCTTACAAGAAGCAGAGCAATAAACTAGAGTAACACTATGCCTTTAAACTTCTGATCAAGGAGGTCTCTCGATGCTGCTCTTTGGTAAAGCTGACTAAAGGGCCTAAGGGATAGGCCCTGTTCTTTAAGGGTATGGATGACATCATCAAAAAGCTCATCTCTTCTAAGTCCTCTTAAGCCTAGAAGCTTCTCTGCTTCAAAACTTATTAGACCTAAACTCCCCTCCTTCTTCTTTAAGAGAGAGTAGGCTTGATTTAAGGAAAGACCCTTGCCAGGAATCTGCGTAGCAACTGCAGAAAATAGCTCAGCACTATCTCTACTCGCTTGAGACCCTAGAAAGACTAAGAAACCTGGATAGATAAAGACTCTTACTCCCCCACTAAAGTGAAGAGGACCGCGAGCACCATTTGCAGTGGCCGCTTTAAAGAGTTTTGCTAGGTTTTGCCTAAGCTCTCCTCTGCCTTTGGTGGAGAGCTGGCAAATCAAATTCACAATCTCTGCTTTATGAGGGGCCCAATCATTAAGATATTCCCCATGAGCAGTAATCTTTGTCAGAGTGTGAACTCTTCCTTTGCAGTGCTCTTTTATAAGAAGCTCACTGGACTCATTACCCTGGAGCCTTAAGCCCTCTTTACTCGCCCAATTATTGGCATGCTCAACATAGTGGGCCAGCCCCTTTGGAAACAGCTTAAGGAGTGGGCCTTTAATAAGTTTTGAGATCGCGTTTCGTTGAAATATCAAGGAGTCGTTGGATTGGTCTCTTTGAATGGGTAGCTTGAGTAATGTTGAAAACCTGTCGATCTGATTCTTTGTTAAGCAGTGAAAAGGTCTTCTTATGGGGCCATTGATCAAGGGAATTCCATAAGTGTGCCCAGAAGCTGATGAGCCCAGAGTTTGGCGCAGGTACCACTCAAAGGAATCGTCTATATGATGACCCAAGTAAAGAAGCTCTCCCTTTCCAAGTTTCGAGTCGAAAACCCTCTTCCTCTCTAGCCTGCCCCAAGACTCAATATTGGAGTTCGGCGGAGCATGGTCCAATTTAACAACTTCGATATTCCAGCCACGGGCCTGGGCGTAGGCCTTAAGCGCCTGTGCCTGCTCAGCACTATTAGGGCGCAGGCCGTGATCTATATGAAGGTGGCGAAGTTCTTGAAAGTGGCCCCTCGCCTTTAACCCTTCTAAAACATGACTTAAGAGCAAGGAGTCAGACCCTCCACTAAGACCAACAACGCCACCAGAGGCAAAGAGCCCACTGGTTTTCATAAAGTCTTCTACCCAATTTAATAATTCTTTTTCGCTCACACCTAACTTATAGAATTTATTGATGGGCTTGCCAAAGATTTATTGACACTTCTAAAGCACCTATCTATCATCCGAGGCACTTCAAATTGAAGATTAAAGTGATGACGGCTTTGTAGCTCAGTTGGTTAGA
>CALHBL010000016.1 GCA_937930825.1 uncultured Bacteriovoracaceae bacterium | reverse complement strand
GACTGAATGGCTTGAACACGATATTGAACCGATCTTGAACTTGAAAGAGAATCTAATCAAGGAGGCAAAACTTGGAGTTTAAGCACCCTTTGTATCTATTTATATCGGTTTTGTTTGTCATCTTCTATTTACTTAGATTTTTTCAATTTCAAAAAAAACCAGAATTCTTTGTTCCTGTAGCTCTTTGGAGTAAAAGCCGTTTACCTCTACGTTACTTTAATTTATTGCTGGGTTTGTGCGGTGCCTGCTTAATAGGTTTTTCTTTGACTCAACCAAGAAGTCCTATGGGTTTTGCAAAGAATAACATAAAAGTAAATGATATATTTATTGTAGTAGATGTCTCTCGATCAATGCTGGCCGAGGACTTTGCTCCTAATCGACTTGAGTCCGCAAAAAGAAAAATAAGAGAATTTGTTAAACTTAGGCCTACTGATCGTATAGGTATCGTGATGTTTAGTGAGAAAGCTTTCACCTTATTACCTCTATCAACAGATTTGAAGTTAATTGAACAGATTATTGATGAAATAAAAGTAGGCTTCTTGGGAATGGGGACTAATATTGGCGACGCTCTAGGTCTCGCTGTTGGGCGAGCAGCTCAGTCTATAGCTAAGAGTAAGGTAATCATACTTTTAACTGATGGAGTTTCTAATGTGGGAAATATGACCCCAGAGCAGTCTGCTGTAGAAGCAAAAAAGCAGGGTGTAAAAGTTTATACTATCGGTATAGGTCAGAGATCTAATGGTGCCCTTTTAAAGACAGGTCGAGGTAGGGGAAGGTATCAGCGTATTCCTGGTGGCTCTGTAGATTTAAAAACTTTAGATATGATAGCCAGCACTACTGGGGGAAAGTCCTACTACGCAAGTGATGAAAATGCACTTGATGAAGTACTTTCTGAAATTCAAGAATTAGAAAAGACCGAAGTAAAAAGCAGCACTAAAATTATTTATAAAGAGCTTTATTGGAATTATTTGGCCTTTGGTCTCTTGCTTCTTTTAATTAGCGAGTCTATATCTTGCTTCTTCTTAAAGGAGGTTCTTTGAATTATCTAAAGGTCCATCTTTTAATTCCTATCGTTATTGCAATAGTGCTCATGATAATTTTGTGGGCGAAAAGTCGATCTCATAAGCACAGCTTTATTCATAATACTTGGTTTAAAAATCCAACTAAAATAAACACTCTTCGATTTATACTTAAGGTTGTTGGCTTCTCCTTATTACTTATTGCCCTACTGGATTTTAGAGGCCCTGAAGAGAAAATCGAAAGTAACATACCAGACCAGAAAACAATCATAATTATAGATAGTTCTGCATCGATGTTGGCCGAGGATGTACGACCCAATCGCTATCAGAAGTCCATTCTGATGGCCAGGCACTTTATTAAGAAAGCATTTGGTCATAGAGTGGCAGTTGTATTATTTTCAGATACTCAAAAGAGGCTTGTTCCTTTTACAGATGATCTTGATCTTCTTGATGCAAGAGTAGCAGGATTGAATGTATTAAAAAATTATGATGGAGGCTCTAATATCTCTCAAGCTATAAAAGAAAGCCTTGGATACTTTAGAGTCGCTAAAGGTGATGGTCGAAAGATTGGTGGTAATATTTTAGTGTTCACTGATAGTGAAGGTCATGATGAAAAGATTGACTTTGATTTACCAGCGGAAATATCACTGGCAATAGTTGGAGTTGGAACTTTGAAAGGAACTAGGATACCTAAGAGAGACCGTTATAATACTTTTCGTGGCTATAAGAAATATAAGGGAAAAGAAATTTATACAAAGCTAAATGAAACATGGCTTAGGTCACTATCTAAGAAAGTAGAGACCTATAAGTATTGGATAGCTAACTCCTATTCCATTCCAACGGAAGAAGTCTTGAGATTTTTCAATAGAAATTTCAACAAGAAAATTAATAAAGGTAGTGCAACTGTAAAGCCTGTAAAGGCTCACTTAATACTTGTTCCTGCCTTAGTATTGCTGACTATTAGCTTTGCTCTATACCCATTAAAGGCTTTTACTATATCAATAATCTGCTTTGTTTCTCTTGCTGGATTTTCGAGTCGAGATGTCGCTGCGGATGATAGTGAGCAAAAAGAGATTAAGTTAAGCTCGGCAACAGAAAGCTTACTGGCTGCACATAAAGAAGGTAAATTAAAGAAAGAGAATGTAGTTAAACTGGCCGAGATGCTTGTAAGAGATGGTGATTATTCTAGGGCCAACTTTCTATATGAAGAGTTGGGAGATGATATCAGTAATAGAGCGAAGAATAATTATGCAGTATCTTTAATTAAAAATAAAAGGCCAGACGAGGCGCTGCGAATGTTATCAGATATTCAATATACTAATCAATTAGTAAAGCCTCAGGATAGCGAGTTTGAAAAAGAAGTGCGACAAAATCTATTGCTTGCACTCAAGGAAAAGGAAAAACAAAAAAAACAAGATAAAAAAAAGAAAGATCAAGAAAAAAAGGAAAAAGAGAAAGGCAAGGATAAGAACAAAGACCAAAAAGAAGAATCTCAAGATCAAGAGAGCAAATCTTCAGATAAGAAGAATAAAGATGGCAAAGAGGGTAAGAATAAAAAAGACAAAGAAAGCGATAAAAATAAGAAAGAGAATAAGAAAGACAATGAAAAAGATGATAAGAAAGAAAGTAAAAAGGATAAGGAAGAGAGTAAAGATGATAGTAATGAAAAATCCCAGAAAAAGCAGTCGCTAGCAGAAAGACAAAAAGAAATAGAAAAGAAGAAGAAAATGATAAAAATTCCAGGACTAATTAAGCAGATAATGTCTGATGATCGTAATTTACAAAAGCGCTATTTAGATACTTCTACTAAAAAGCCACAGGAAAGAACGAAAAAGGATTGGTGAGATGTATAGCTTGTTAAAGTTTTTAGTTGGCTTCTCTTTACTTATATCGAATAGCTGGGGTCAAGTTAATATTAAGATTGATCCTCCTAAGCCAATCAAGGGTGAGAGCTTCAATATAATTTTCGAAATTGAAACAAAGTCAAACGATAATCCCTTCGTCTCATTCACTCCGGTGGGGCTTGAGGTTTTAGGACGAAGAAAAGAAGTCTCATTACAGACATCAATGATAAATGGAAAATTTACTTCATCACGTAATTATAACCTTATTTATGAAGTGGTATCTGATCAGAAAAGAACAGCTAGGATCAGAGATATTGTTGTTGAGGTTGGCTCAAAGAAAATTAAACATAAGCCCGTGTCTATACAAGTGCTTGGACAAAGAAAGAAAGCTTCCTCCCTCTTTCTTAAAGCCGAGGTGAGTAAGAAAAACATCTTTCTTGGAGAGGGGATTGATGTTAATTATTACTTATATTCTAGAGTGCAAGTAGTTCAAGCTGAAATTAAATCTTTCCCAAAACTGAAAGGCTTTATAAAGAGATTTCATAAAGTAAATGAAAGACAGCAGGCCGTAGAATATAATGGGTTGGTTTACAAAAGGAGTTTGAAGTACTCAGCCAGAGTGTACCCTGAGAAAATTGGTAAGTTGAATATTGATCCATTGAAGCTCGTCCTTCAATATTCTCAGGAAAGAAATAACCCTTTTGGCGGAATTGGCTTTGGATTTGGTCGCTTTAAATCAAAGGGAGTGAGCTCTCCAACGGTTAAAGTTACTGTTAATCCTCTACCTTCTGAAAATGTACCTGCTCATTTTACTGGGCTGATTGGTGAACATAAATTTAACTTCACTCAAGCGAAGAATAAGTTTGTAGTTAACGAGGCCATTGAAGGTAAATTAGAGGTTACGGGACCTGGAGCTTTGGAAAAGTTGGAGGCCATTCCTCTTTATACAAACCAGTCATTAGAACAATTTGATGCAAAGAGTGA
>CALHBL010000015.1 GCA_937930825.1 uncultured Bacteriovoracaceae bacterium | reverse complement strand
ACAGGAGAAGCTGGTATTCGAAACTATGTGGTTTCAAAGTTAGCTGAAGTTTGGAAAACAAGCACGACAAGCTCAATAACGGAAGTCCCCGTTTCCATGATGATCTTCGATGCTGCTCCCTATCAAGCCCCTTTCGTGGCAGGTATCAATAAATTAAAAGAAGATGCATCAGGAACTTTGGATATTATAAATATCAAGAATGAAGTAGTTCCTGGGGTATCAGTAACGACTTCTTTTGATGGGAATAATCCTAGTGGTGGAAAGGCCATCGCTGCGAATACAGGGGTTTCCCTTATCAATTCTGGTTTAGTAGCATCATTTCTCTATCAGAACATAGGCACTACCGGAAGAGTAACTATCTCAGGCCTTACACCTGGAAAAGTAGGACAAGTTGTTATTACGGCGAGTAGAGACACAGGGAGTGGAACCCGTACCTCAACCTATACGATCTTAGGCAATAGCGTAACTTTAGATGCTGAACTGGCAACTCCTGGCAGAGTAACTCTCGAATTCACAGTACCAGATGATGGTATTATCGAACTGGAAGTTACTAATGCTGGTGACTTTGCGTATCTTGGTGGTTTCTCTCTTGAGTATAAGTAGAGTTTTTATTAAGAGTCCTAAAAGCTACTTCTTTTAAAGATACTCATTAAGTAGATATAGGGAGGAAAAATTAAAATTACTCCTATTATCAATGCTATTCCCAGTTGGAGTATCGTGGCATCTGGAGCTGCAGAATTCAAAATATTGAGTCCCCTATCGGTTAACTTATTGAAGTAAACATAGGGGTACTGAGCTGAGACCCACCCTAAGAAAATAAAAGTTAACTGAGTGGCGCCAATGAACTTTAGAAACTTATCTTTCTTGCACTTTATGACAAACCACTGAAGACCAAGAAGTAAGCTTGAAAAGATAAAGAACCCCATGCTAGTGCTATTTTCAAAGAAGAGATCAAGTGCATGAATCTCACTAAAGCGGCTATAAATAAAAATACTTGCACCTATTAAAACAGATAAAACTGTCGAATAGAAGGCCCGCTTTCTAAATATTTCTCTAGTTTGATAAGTACCAGACTCTGCAAGAAGAAATGTTGATGAAACTAATGAGAAGAGGGAGCAGAGAAATAAGCCTAAGAGAATACAGAAGTAATTCAACCATGGATTAATATAGAGCTCAGCAAAACTAAGACCAGTTGAAACTTCAGGTATCTGCCCAAGAATCAGTGCTCCTGTAATAATCCCCATCCACATCGTGGTCCATAAGCTTGAGTAGGAAAAGAATAGAGAATAATATTTTTGACTCTGATCCTTAACAGCATCGTAGTGCCTAAAGGTAAATGAAGTGCCCCTAAACACGATACCGACTAAGAAAGCCGTTAAGGGAATATGAAGAACAACAGATAAGTTTTTAAATACTTTGGGAAAGCCTACAAAGAGAATAACAACTACCAGAATGAGCCAAATATGATTGGCCTCCCATACTGGTCCCATCGCTCGTGTGATGAGTTTCTCTTGAACGTCATTGAGTTTTCGGCCTTTAAATATCTCAAGTATTCCTGCCCCTAAGTCAGCTCCCGCTAAGACAATATACAGAATTAAAGAGACTAAGAGTATCAGTAGAATAAAATTAATCATTAGAGCTCCTGATATATTTTTACTTGTCTGTAAAATAGCCAAGTCACTAAGATAGAAAGAATGATGTAGAGAATACTGAACATTACAAAGCTATACTGAATTCCTGGCACAGGAGTAAGCGCATCTGCTGTCTTCATCACTTTATAAATAATCCAAGGCTGCCTTCCAACCTCTGTCACAATCCAACCAGCTTCAAGAGCTATAAACCCAAGCGGGGTGCCTAAGGTAAGCAGCCGCAAGGTTGTTAGTGTAAGCACTTCTTTCTTTCTTACTATTTTCATTATGATGAATAGAGACACTAAGAGTAAGAAGGTTCCTATGCCCACCATAATCTGAAAGGCAAAATGAGTAATTAAAACTGGAGGCCTTTCGTCTTCGGGAAAATCATTCAGACCTTTAACTTCAGCATTAAAATCTCCAAAGGCCAAGAAGCTGAGCAGCTTTGGAATTTTGATTGCGTAATCAACCTTACCTTCAGCAACATTAGGAATCCCCCCTATAATAAGTGGAGCACCTTCTTGCGTTTCAAAGTGGGCCTCCAGTGCCGCTAGTTTCTCAGGCTGCCTCTTTGCTATATCCTTTGCACTAAAGTCGCCACTTAGAGGCTGGAGCACAGAGGCAATCAAGAAGAAAGGTAGGGCCACTTTGATGGCCTTCTTATTAAAGCTCTCGTTTATTCCTTTTAAAATTAACAAAGAATGAATTCCAATAACTGCTATTGAAGTGGCGCAGAATGCCGCTAACGTCATATGTAAGGCCTGCGATAACCAAGCGTCGTTGAACATGGCCGCAATAGGCTCAATATTAGAGTAAACTCCAGTTTCACGGCTAAAGTCGAAACCTGCAGGTGAGTTCATCCATGAATTAGCACTGGTAATAAAAATACCTGACAGCACTCCCATTATTCCTACAAATAAACTTGAAAGCCAATGAATCTTCTCCGGCACTTTATCAAATCCATAAAGAAATATTCCAAGAGCAATTGCTTCTAAAAAGAAAGCGGCGCCCTCATAGGAAAAAGGCATTCCAAATATCGGGCCGGCCTTCTCCATAAACTCAGGCCATAGAAGTCCGAGCTCAAAGCTGAGTAAAGTTCCGGACACAGCTCCGACAGCAAAGAATATCGCTACGCCCTTCATCCACATCTTTGTTAATTTTAAATAATCCATGTCTCTAGTCTTGATATACTTCCAATAACTTAGTGACATAAAAAAGGGCATGACCATTCCAACACAGGCAAAAATAATGTGAAAAATTAAAGAAAACGCCATCTGCGATCTTGCTGCTAAAAGGTTATCCATGTGCTACACCTGTATTTACTCAATCCTCAGAACGACATAAAGTTCACCTTTATGACCAATTATTATTTAAAACTTAAGTCACTAGCGTTTATATACCACTACTGGAAAGGAATTCAAGCAGCTCACCTCACGGCGAGTAACTTGAGCCTATGACGACGTTAAAGAGTTGATTAGAGATCTCCTTTATCATCATGCCATCTAATACTAAAAACCCCTCTAACTTCATTCGTACCATAACCTGTCGCTTGATCATCAGGATATAGTTTTTTTATTTTTGATAATACTTCAGGCTTTACCTCCGAACCTTCTCTACCATGGCATTGCATACACATTTGATTAGTTACTATTGGTGAGTAAAAGTGATATACGTTCTCCTTTTTGACAAGGACAGGTATTAGACTTTCGCCTTTTATTAGCTTTTTCTTAAAAAGCTGAATATATTTCAGCTCATCACTACTTGCTAAGTTTTTGGGATTTCGAGGTTTATCTGTTGCTCGTTTAATTGAAGACTTCAGTTCTTTCATTTTTTGTTCTGTTATAGGAATCGCTTTTGTACTACAAAAGTCTACAGCTCCAACTGTTTTTCTTTTCTTTATCGCTTCAAGCAAGTTCCTACCTAATTCAGATTTAGTCGCCTTCAATATGACCTTACCTTTAGCAAAAGGATCTTTTGGAAGACCTAACTTCACTTTTTCATATAGGGATGAATAATCTCCCATGGCCAAATAATGAGATATTTTCTTTACCTCAGTTTTAGACAGATTAATTTTTGGCATAGGACCATATTCTTTATAAGCACCTTTCAACACAACATTCTTAACAGATGGGTCACTAATAAAATCAGAATACATGCCCATAAGTTTACGCTTGCTTTTTGATTGAGCACTATAAGCTTTCAATACTTTTTCAAACGTAGGTGCTATGTCAGAATTTTTACCATGGCAGCTAACACACGATTGCTTAACTAAGTCGACTGCAAATAGAGAAGAGCTCTGCAGCAACACGGTAAATAATAGAAACTTCATTAAAGGTCTCCTCTCTTATTAACTATTTTGTAGCTTATCAGCTTAATACAAGTATTCTGCAAATCACGTAGTGACTTACTGAAATTCATCTTCTTATTTTCATTCAGTTATTGTTTAAGAATATGCTGAGTTTATCAATTGCTTCTTTTTTACTTAGTCCTAACTTTTTAGCAGTACTTAATGACCTTTGTTTGGAAAAACCATGGTCTTTATAAAAATGGCCACCTAGCCAAAGCCCCACTCTATTCCCGCTACTGCAATGAACAAGAACTTTTCCTTCTCCCCTACTCTCCATTACTGCACTCGTAACCCGAGATATCATTTTATTTGTTAAGTTCATTTCTTTAGGAAAAGGAATATTGACATACTTCATTCTGGTACTTTTTACGATATCTCTCTCGGATTTTTCATTATATTCTGATTTCTCCCTTAAATTTATTACTGTAGAGAAACCTTGCTCCTTAAGCTCATTAAAGTCATCATTACTAGGCTGGCCGCTGAAGTAAATATCGCCATACTTATATCCATTCAAGTTTTTTCCAAAATGAATATTGGAATTGGTACTTTCATTTAAGCCAGAACAACCTAATAAGAGAAGGTTGAAAATTAGAATTATAGATACTGCTTTCAAAAGAGATCTCCTTATTCGAAATAATCACAATCAAGTAATATTTGAATTTATTATTTTTTATAAAATTTATGGGCGAGCATTCCTACTAGCATTGCTATAAAAAATATAATAATACTTGAATTTAGTGTTACTAAGTTTACAATCGCCGGACCGGGACAAATGCCAACAAGACCCCATCCAGCTCCAAATAAAGAAGCACCAAGAACAAGGTCACGATCAACATCTTTTGAGCTTGGAAGAAAGTAGCTATCCGTACAAACTGGCTTTCTCCTTTTTAGAAATCTAAACGTTATGAAGTTAAAGCTAACTGCTCCAAGCATAACTAAAGCGAGTGAATAGTCCCATTCTCCAAATAAATCTAAAAAGCCCCTTACCTTATCTGGATTTATCATTCCTGAAATTGCTAATCCACAAGCAAAGAGAAAACCCGACAGTAAACTTATAAGTTGTCCTCTCATTTAATTAGTCCTTCGATTGATACTGTTAATATTCCAACGAAAATAAAAGTCATCGTAGCAACGATTGATCGCTTGGCAATTCGTGGTAAACCACAAACACCATGACCCGAAGTACAGCCATTACCAAGTCTTGTTCCAAACCCCACAAGCAAACCTGCAACGACGACTTTTACCAGGTTATTGCTCACGTCATAATTAAAAAGCTCTGGATGTAATTTGTATGAAAAAATGCCGCCAAGGAGAAGGCCAAGTAAGAAGTTATACTTCCAAAAAGACTCCTTAGATGGTTTTGAAATGACAGAGGCCAAAATTCCGCTAATACCTGAAATACGGCCAATCCCTCCCAGTAAAACGGTGCTTGAAATACCAATTAAGACCCCACCAATTAAAGGGTTAAATATATTTTCCATCTTAAATCTCCTATTCTCTAGGTGAAGTCTTTAAGAAATGACTTCCATAGCCGAAAGTTCTCCACCATTAATATTTACCTAAATTCTTGCTAATCATAACCTTGGTTTAGGCAAAGTGGCACCTCTTAAGGTTTTAAAATTCTGTAAACTCTTCCACTGAAGTTACTTCTTTCAATTGAATATTCTCTTCTTTGTATTTACCAATTTTAGATTCCCATAGTAGTTATAGGATTAAAAAAAAAGATACCTTGCTGGGGCTCAAACTCAGTAAATGTCATATTAAGTACCTTGGGAAAAAATATATTATTGAAACTCCAACAATCCTGGCCATGACTTATCTGCTTCAATAAAGCAAGCTTAACTAGCTAAGTAAACTTTTAAGCATCCAAGCAATTTTCTCATGATATTCAATTCTACCACCAAGAAGACTATTCGTACCTTCATCATTTGCATTCTCTAATAAAGGAAGAATCTCTTTAGCAGTCCTTACAACTTGCTCATTGTCTGAAAGCAACTTAACGATCATATCGTTTGAATTGCGGTCTACTTGGTCATCTTCTTTTACTCTACTAAGCTTTAAGAACTCGCTATAAGAACCAGGTGCTTTTAGGCCAAGCACACGTATTCTTTCGGCAATTATATCAACTGCAAGTGCCAATTCAGTGTATTGAACCTCGAACATAGTATGTAGGTTTTGAAACATGGGCCCTGTTACATTCCAATGGTATTTATGGGTTTTCAAATATAGTGTGTAAGTTTCTGCTAATAACTTTGATAAACCGTTAGCTATGTCCTTTTTCTTTACTTCATCAATTCCTGTTTTAATACTCACAACGAATCTCCTTAATTGATTTTTTTAAGGGTACGCTGTAGTAAACGAGGAAACATTGACGGAGCTCAAAGTTTCACATCTTTTCTCCTTGTAGAGTTGAAGTATGAAAACTAAGGTTTAATTAGCATAGATAAATGTCATTAGCTTTATACCGCTACTGGAAAGGAGTTCAAGCAGCACGCCTAACGGCGCGTACCTTGAGCCTTAGTACCATCCGGGAATACGAGTTTTTTGGTGAGTTTTCAATACTTGAAAACTCAAACGATATGATTATATGGGGGAAAGTTTGATTGACTATATATTAGCGATACTGATTGGTTTAACTCTTGGGCTTCTCGGTGGCGGAGGGTCAATCCTGACGGTTCCAATACTTGTTTATATTTTAAAGATGGATACGAAGCTTTCAATTGCTTTAAGCTTAGCGATAGTTGGAATTACTAGCCTTTTTGGAGTTATATCTCACTTCAGAAATAAAAATGTAGATATTAAAACTGCCTTAATATTTGGCCCTTTTGCAATGCTCGGAACTTTTGCAGGGACAAAGCTTAGCCAGTTTATCTCAGGGCAAATTCAGTTAGTACTTTTTGCCGTTATTATGATCATTGCTGCAATCTTTATGTTCAAGGGGAGAAAAGATGCTCCTGGTGAAAACTCTAAAAAAGAAAGTACGAAGCTATTCCTTATCCTGCTTGCTCTTCAAGGGGTTTTTGTTGGAATTATTACAGGAATAGTCGGCGTTGGTGGAGGCTTTCTTATTGTCCCCGCCCTTGTTTTACTAGCTAAAACTCCAATGAAAAAAGCTATCGGCACATCCTTACTGCTTATTTCCCTTAATTCATTGACGGGTTTTTTAGGCTATATGGACCAAATTGAAGTACCCTGGGCCTTCCTACTAAAGTTTAGCTCATGCTCTGTACTGGGAATATTTATAGGCTCCTATTTTGTACAGTATGTAAGTCAAAAGACTCTTAAGAAAGCATTTGCCATATTTCTTATTTTGATGGGCTTTTTTATTCTCTATAAGAACAGAGCGACTCTCATGAACACAACGACCTATCACAACATAGAACAGGAACGAATTTATACATAAAATTTTCTAACTCTAGCACTTGTAGAGATGTCACTCATATAGCAGGTGAATTAAGGGCCTTCTTTTGCTCTTTTAACTTTCAATACACTCAAAAACTATAAGCACTTACTAGCGTTGCCGATTTTAGGTCTCCACCGGGCAATATCGTCAAAAAGAAAGGAGATTTATTCTTACGGTGATTTAGGTAAACTCCCCATCCAAAGCTTGCACCTATTGCCGCTCCAGCAATAATGTCATGGGCCCAGTGCCTTCCATCATTGACTCGGGAAAGAGAAATTAAACTTGCTACTGCATAAGCAGGAAGTCCCCAATAAAGGCCATGCTCAGCAGTAATAACTGAAGCAAAAGCAAAGGACATTGATGCATGCCCAGAAGGAAATGAATCACTCTCATCTGGAAACTCAGGCCTTTCGGCATTAACAACTGATTTTATACTAGCTGTGGCAAGAAGGGTGTAAAAGGAAGCATCCATCATGAGCTCTGCTCGCTCTAAAGACTTTGATTCTCCATAATAATAACCATGAAAAAGACTTCCAATAGCATAAGCCGCGTTAAGATAACCCCATCCAAGAACTTCTCCAATATAACCATATTTACCTAGCGGGGGGTCGTGAGCAACTCGGTTTGCAGCTTTTTCGCTAAATTTTTCTTTATTATAGTAAACGTAAGTAGTGAGCAGAGCTCCCCCTAGAACTATGTACTTTGCATTTGTTGTAACTGGTGAAGCGAGGTCAGATAGTATGATGTCCCCAGTCTTTGACTTAGCTGATAAGTTTAAAGACAGAATAAGAGTCAGTACGAGCGATATAGTTATTTTTCCCATATCTCTATTATGGTATCAAAAACGGCAGAATGCCTATACTATTCCTGCCTTCAAATGAGTTAAATAATGAAGTTTTTTTTATTTATATACTACTCCATAGTCTCTTCAGTCTTACTTGCTGAGGAGCTTCCCATTATTCTTGACTCTAGGAAGAGTGACCCCTTCTTACCAGTTACCTATTACTTCAACTCTGCCTTTGATGTTATTCAAAATCCCTACTGGTTTTCTCAGACTAATTTCTTTAGGAAGCATAAGAAATTATTCAAGAGAATAGGCTCTCCTCACCATTCGATTAAGAAAGACGGGGGGTATCAAAAACTATTTGAAGATGAATTTTTAACAACACGAGTAGTGCCCAATATTGGCTTGCATATGATTGGAGGGGCTTACGATAACCTGTATCTTCATCAATATTTCAAGGAGAATGGTAATCCCTACCCCATGATCTCAACAGTTGTACTTTCTTATTTGGGTCACTTTGGAAATGAGGCCCTTGAGTTAACGAATGAAAATATCACTAGTCATGATCATATTGCAGACCTCTTTGTTTTTGATGTTCTATCCTATGTAATAGCAACAAACCCCAAATTAATGAACTTCTTAGTGCATGATATGCAAATGAATGCATGGCATCTTCAGCCTATGTATCTTCCACAAGAAGGCGATATTACTAATGCTGGCCTTAACTATACCTTTAGACCAGATCTATTTCGAAGTAAACTCAAGCCCTTTCTCTTTATAGGCATGCAAAACCTTTTAGGTTTAAGTTATGCCTTAGCAGAGAAAGAATATATTACTGCTTCTGTAGGGATGGCCCTAACTGATCCTCTTGAACAAAAAGGAAGGTTTGTGACAGCGCTTTTTTACGATAGAGCTGACGGTCTCTATTCTTCGCTATATATAAATGGCACTGAAGACTACCGAATTCGCTTAAATCTTTATCCCGAAGCCTTTTCATTCAAAAAATTAAAGTTAGGGCTATTACTTGGTCAGAAGAAAAGTAGAGAAAAGGTTATTGGGGTTAATTTAAATCTGCCGATTGGAGTGGCCTACTTCAATTAATTGGTTTTTAAGTTGGTTTTTGAATATTTCTTGGTGGTTTTTAGGGGTTAGGCTGCGAGGTCATTCAATTTGAGATTTTGTGTTTTCGTGCTTCTGCTCAGACGACTGGGGAGTCGTCTTCTATCACATACAACTTCGCATCAAAATGCCGCTTTGGTCATTCTGCTTGGGAAGGCTGCGAGGTCATTCAATTTTGAGTTTGGTGTTTTATTGCTTCTGCTCAGACGACTGGGGAGTCGTCTTCTATCACATACAACTTCGCATCAAAATGCCGCTTTGGCGGCTTTTTGCTGCGAGTTGTGGTGGACCCTAGCGGGATCGAACCGCTGACCTCTTCACTGCCAGCGAAGCGCTCTCCCAGCTGAGCTAAGGGCCCTGAGATGTGAGATTTAAGTTAAAGTACTTCAATTCTTTAGGCAAGAAAAAACTTTAAAAGTTAGGCTAAGAGACCAATTTTCTTTCATTTAGCCACAAAAGAAGGGCCGGTAAAAAGATCATATCAATAGCAAGCGCACCCGTTAAAACAAAGGCACAAAGAAGGCCAAAGTTAACATTGGGAACAAAGTCCCCCAGAATATAAACACCAAAGCCACTAGCAAGAATAGCTGTCGTTACCACCAAAGCTGAGCCAGTATAGGTAAAAATTGTCGCCATAATCTGAAGCTCTTCCATCCCCTCTTTCTTATACCGATAATAGTTGCTAAGAAAGTGAATCGTGTCATCGACAGCAATTCCTAAGCACACACTAAAGACTAGGGCCGAACCAATATTAAGATCAATTCCCGCTATGGCCATCACGGCCCCTCCAAAAATAAGCGGCAATACATTTGGGATTAGGGATATCAATCCGATTTTCACGCTCCGAAAGAGAATCATCATGAGAAGTGCCACTAAGAACATGGCCATAGTTATCGACTTTAAGAAAGTCATCACAACATAATCCATCATCCGCTGAAAGAGATAGAACTTTCCAGTTGTCGAAATCTCAAGCCCGAACTCTCGGGCCTTCTTTTCATAGATATCGATATACTTAAGCCAACCCCTCGTATCATAAACTGACCAAAGAACACTCATTCGAATTTTATCATTCTTTAGAGTCATACGGTTATTCAAATCCATTCCTTGAGGAAGACCCATAGAATAGAAGAGAAGATTCTCAGCAACCCTAGTATTGCTTTCAGGAATTCTATATTCGCTCTGCTTTCCACCCATGATATTCATATTAATATCTTTTATAATATCGATCACATCAACGGTTTTATTGACGACTGGTTGAGCATCAAGCCAGTTTTTAAATTTTTCAACTTTGGCCAAGAATTTGGGGTCTTTAATCCCTTCCTTTGCTCCACTATCTATAATAAACTCCGGTCCGGTATTTCCTCCAAATTCTTGCTTAGTGAACTCATTCGCAATCCGAATAGGCAAACCTGAGCGAAAGTACTCATAAGGATTAGAATTAATTTTAATCTTAGTAATAAGGGAAATAGAAAGTCCGACAAAGACCAACATACTTAAGACGATCTTCTTCTTGTGGCGATTTATAAAGAGCGCGGCCCTCATAGAGAAGGACTCTTCTGTAATTTCCCCCTTACCTGATCGGCCTATTTTCTTAAAGTGCTCTGGTACTTTAAAAGAAAACCAAAAAAGAAGTGGCCCCATCAAAAAGATGGTTATAAACCAAGCGTAGAAGCAACCAACTCCCGCTAAAACCCCCAGCTGACGAACCGGAACAAGTTCAGTGAAGGTTAAGCTAAAGAAGCCAATCATAGTGGAGATACTCGTCAAGAAGGTCGGAATCAGATTCTTATGCAAGGCCATATAAGCGGCCTTCTCTTTATCCATAGAGTCGGCCCTAAAATTAAAATAAGTGACAAGGATGTGCACACTGTCTGCTATTGATATCGCGATAAGTATGGCCGGAAGAATAGAGAGGATACTGTCAAAACTGAAGCCGATGTAGAAGCACGTTCCAAAAGTCATCACCAGTGAAATGAGAGTGACCCCAAAAGGCAGAAGCATCGCTATGAATGAGCGGAATGTTAAGAGCAGATAAATTATAATGAGTGCAAAGAGAATAGGCATGAGAATCGCGGCATCAGAGTTAGCAACGGATCTAAAAGCATCATTAACTGCCGCCTCTCCTACAACATGGGTCTCCAGACCTTCTATAGCGTTATACTCTTTAGCGATGGCCAGTGTCCGTTCAGTTATCACTTTATAATTAGGGGAGCCAGAAAGAGTCGTTGCTAGTCTTGCGAAAATAAGCGCAGAGGTTCCATCTTCACTAATTAAGTAGTTCTTCATCACCGGGTGACTTAAAGCTAGCTCTCTTCGAGTATCAAGATACTCTTGACTGAATCCCCCCTGAGATTCACCAAAGAAAGGCTCGACTATAATGTCATCATCTTCAGCGTAACTATAATTGTAGTTTGATAGACTCTCTACTCTGATTACTTCAGGTACCAGCCAAAGCTTTTCGGTAATCTCTGCTAAGGCCTTTGCAGCAACAGGAGAAAAAACTCCATTAACTGCCTTTAATCCAATGACGATGCTTTCATCATTGCCAAATTGCCGCTCAAAGGAGTTGAGAGTTTTAATGAGAGGATCTGTTTCACGAAACCAAATGCGAACGTCATACTTCTCATTAAAATACATCAGACCTGGGGCCAGACCCATAACGCAGAGGAGACTAATAAGAACACAGGCTATCTTGTTCTTTTCAATCAGGTTTACGATTGTCGTTACCATACCTTTTGGTGCCATTATCCCATCCTTGGACATTTTAAATTTTCTTTAGAAGAAACGAGTTAAGTTTAGGATAACATGATTTGCTCCATCAAGGGTCTCAAGCCCAAGAGGCGTAGCACCTTTTTGAGGAGCATCATATATTCTTAAACCCGTCTGAATTTTCCAGACATCACTTAACCTTCTAGAATAGGAAATATTATAGAGCCGCTCATTATCTCGTTCAAGGTCAGTTATAAAACTAACAAAGAGCTCGCTTCCCATAATATCGTTGAAGGAGTAGCGCAGACCAAAGAGTGCATCCCGCTGAAAAGCCCCTAAGCGGGCCCTTTCGTCTTTTGTTGTTCCCAAGATACTTCCCGCTTCAAAGAAGAGAGTTGTATCACCACTTGATTCAATGGGAAGAGTATATTCAAAACCGAGGGCCACTTCTCCATGATCTACAGGCTTAAGCACCCCTTGGGCCGTTAATATCCCTCTGTCTTTTTCAAAAGACCTATAAGCACCCTCAAACTTGACCAAGAGTCTTGAAAAAGCATACTGCAAAGTTCCGCCCAATTGAGTCTTCTTAAAATAATAAGGCACAGGAGCACTAGCAAGAGCCGCAGGATCATCCGGAATATTTTGATTAAAGAAAGAGTTGAAGGTGTAATTTGCTGTTCCCGTGACAGGAAAGTTTCTATCCACATGATGGATCAGATGAAAGGAGAGGTCTCCATCATCCAAGCCAAAGGTTAAGCGCATGCCCCCTTGGGCAATCCAAGTATCGCCAATATCTGTACCATCAACAGCTTGGGGTCTTGCGATATCTATACCAAAACCTAAGCGAGAACGATCCCCAGGAAACTGAGGTTGCTCAAAGCGAGGCCACATAAAGAGGCTAAATGTTCCCCAATTAAATTCTCGGCTCACTTCTACAGTAAGTTCACCCTTCTTTTCAAAGAACTCTAAATCCGAATCAAAGTTTCTTGAGTTTACTACATCGGCCGGATGAAAGGCTTCAGTTGCCGTCCAATTAAAGAGCTTGTAACCAGCAAGTACTGTCCACTCTTCTTGAGCTCCAAAGAAGCGAGAGAAGTAAACATCCTCAAAGGCCATAAAATCACGGTCTTTGTCTTTTTGGTCAACTCGTGCAAAACCTCTGAAGACATGACGAGTCTTATCGCCTTTATAAACGGATTCGACTCGAGTGAAAATTAATAACCCAGTATCTTCATTAGTCTCGATTTTATCATCTTCAAATTGACGAAATTGGACAGAGACCTCTCCCTTATGATCCCACTCTTGTGAGAAGGCTTCACCGCTGAAGCAAAGGGCCCCTAAAATTAAGAAAACGTTAAAGAACCTCATTTCTTAAGTGAGCTTTTAAGGAAAGTTTTAGATTTATGAATGACTCCAACCTTGCGCTCTTTCCACTCAAAAATTGAACGTTTCTTAGTTTGTACGTTATTCATGTTAATTTTGTTAGAGCGCCACATATCCTTACCGCCCACTTTATAGTCTTTAAAATTTGAAAACTCTGCCACTTTAAGAAGCTCTTTCTTTCTATCATAATATTCAACTTTTACCGGGTTCATATATTTCTGAGCAACTGTCATCACCATTCTTGTATAACCTGAGTTGGTTTTAGGAATACGTTCAATGACCCAGCCCTTTCCGATCTTAGGCCCGAGGTCAACGTCCTTCATCCATTTAAAGTTATATTTTTCTATTTCTTGTGAGCCCAAGTCTTCATAGCTAAATTCACTACCCATAAAAGACGAACTCTTATTACTAGAAGATATTCTCTTTACCCTTCTTACAGTTGGAAGATAGAGCCATTGATCATCATTATCTCCCTTATGAGAATGAGTAAGCATTTTAGTGCCTTTGACATCTTTCGGGTTTTGAAAAATTGAAATCGACATATCACCATCTTCTTCGACTTCACGAACAAGGCCTTTCATAACTCTCTTGGTTTGAGCACCGTAGGCATCGATAAGAACCATTTCCATTTGGGACTCTTCGCCTTTAAAGCCATTATTTGCTGCTTCCATTTTCTTAGCAATCTCCACGCCCTTTTGCTCTGGCGTTGCTGCATTAAGATTGAGAAGAGTGAGGGTTATCAGGGTGCTTAATATGAATTTCATAGACTACTCCATTTGTTATTTTCGCATAATACAAGGCATAACAAGAACTTACCAATAAAAATCTCCCTCAACTTAGTCTCCTTCTTTATAAAAATAACTACTTAAAAAGGCAGTCTAAGAGTTGAGCACTAACGCACAAACCCATCTCAGTCGTTTCGATTCACTATATAGTCCTTCTGTTTGAGTTTTCAAGAATTGAAAACTCACCTAATGACTTGAATACCCGGATGGTACTAAGGCTCAAGTTACGCGCCGCTAGGCGTGCTACTTGAATTCCTTTCCAGTAGCGGTATATAGTCCTTCTGTTTGAGTTTTGAGCTTCTTTTGAATAAGCCAATGAAATAGCTCGGCCAATAGATCTAAAAAAGTTGATGAAATTTATTTCTTCAATGAAGGAGTTAAAATGAGTGTTTACGTAAATCGAACTATTAATATGAAGAAGATAAAGGCCATTGGCTTTGACATGGACTATACAATTGTCCGCTACAATACGGAGGCCTTTGAGAAATTAACTCACAACGAAGTCCTTAAGAAACTTGTCAGCCTTAAAGGCTACCCCGAAGAAATCACAAAGCTCAAGTTTGATTTTGATCGCTCTATACAGGGCCTGGTCATAGACAAGAAGCGCGGGCATATCTTAAAGGTAAGTCGTTTTGGAAAAGTGAAGGAAGCCTACCACGGAATCAAGCCATTGGACTTTAAAGAACAGCAGAGAATATATGCCAATAGAGTCATTGATCTCTCTTTAGATCAATTTCAATCCCTAGACACCAGCTTCTCTATTTCCAATGGCGTTCTCTTCGGGCAGTTAGTCGGTCTCAAGAGTGAAGGCCTTGACCTTCCTGACTTCTATGTCCTTGCTGATGAAATTAAAGAAGTTCTTGATATCTGCCATGCTGATGGAACTCTTAAAGACCAAGTTGCAGAAGACCTCCCTCATTTTATTATAAAAGAAGAGGAGGTTGTCACTTTACTTGAGCGCTATAAGGCCTATGGAAAAATGCTCTTGGTCATCACTAACTCAGACTATAAGTATACCAAGCTGCTCTTAGACTATGCTATAAATCCCTTTCTCAAGGAGCACGATTCCTGGCAAGATCTTTTTCAAGTAACTATTACCTTGGCCAGAAAGCCATCCTTCTTTACAACTAATAATCATTTTCTAAAAATTGACCCTGACTCTGGGCTTATGAGTAATCACTATGGCCCCATTACTGAGGGTATTTTTCAAGGTGGCTTTGCCGGGAAACTTCAAGACGACCTTGGAATGGATGGTCAGGAAGTCCTCTATCTTGGGGATCATATCTATGGTGATGTTGTTTCCATTAAGAAAACCTTTAATTGGCGTACGGCGATGGTTCTTGATCCTCTTGCCCAAGAAATTGAGGCCATCAAAAAATCATCTCCGATCCAAGAGCAAATTGATAAGCTAATGGAGAAGAAAGAGAAACTTGAAACCACTCTCAATGATCTTGAAGTTTCAAAATTTGAAAAGGGAACTCCCCCTAAGAAAGAAGATGTTAATCAAACTTACGCCCAGATTGATAAAGTCAACCAGAGCATCTCTGAACTTATCACTCAGTTTAAAACCCACTTCAATCCCTATTGGGGAGAGCTGATGCGGGCAGGACAAGAAGAATCCCGCATGGCCGACCAAGTTGAGAAGTATGCTTGTCTCTATGTCACCAAGATTAGTGACCTTATGGACTATAGCCCTAGAACTTACTTTCGCCCGAATCGCAGGGTGCTACCCCATGAGGTGGAGAATCTTTAAGATAAATTGCGCGTAAATCTTTGGCGCGCTTTCGCCATAACCCCCGGCCATTAACCACAGCTGGGGAATTTTTCTGTCTGTGCACCACTTATAGACCGCCATATCTCTGGCGAGCATTTGAGAACTACTTAAGCGCAGCTTCTGAGTAGAGGTAAGTTCATCATCACAGTGAGGGTCGGCGCCGGCCACCACGATAGCGCAGTCGAATTCCTCTGCTTCTAAATTCTTCAAACCTGAAGAGAGTCTTCTTAAATACAAATCCTCTTCTCCTACCCCAATAGGAATATCGAGATCCGATTGAATGTCACTTGCCTCTTCTAAAGGCCATGCATCCTTCATGTGAATACTAAATGTTGTTATCGAATCATTATTCTTGCTCATTTGGGCCGAGCCATCACCAAAGTGAGCATCAGTGTCAATAACAAGACCCCTCTTTATCAGACCAGACGTCTGGGCCAATTCAAGAGAGATTACAATATCATTTAAAGGACAAAAACCTGAGCCATGATCAAAGTGAGCATGGTGCATGCCTCCTCCAAGAAAGAAGCAGAACTGATTCTTTAGCGCCTTTTCTAATCCAAAGAAAGTTGCTGATACTTGCCGCAAGATACTTTCTCTTAACTGTGAAATAGGCCTGATTGCACCTTCAGGAAAATAGCGTTTAGGGTCTTCACACTCATAGGCCTTTAAAATTTCTTCTAAGAAGCTACTATCCACGGCCAAACGCTGAAGAAACTTGCCTTCGTGAATTCCTTTTAAATCTTCCAAGCTTAAAAGTGGAATCTCTTGTGGATTCACTTCTGACAAATTCTCAAAGTGCTCTTTCAGAATTCCAAATACTTTTTCGGAGCGATCATCCCGCAAGGGCAGATTAATACCATAGTCACTAAGCTCAGTACCAAAGCTAGGGTGGTAGAGGACTAGCTCCTCTGCCCTCCTTCCTTCGCTACTACTATACTTACTAAGAAGGTTTTCAATAGTCGTCAAATTTTCTAAGTTATCATGTTTGAGATATCCGGCCTTCAGTATCAGGCATTTCTTAACTAAGACTTCTCTTAGGGCCTTCTCTTGCTGAGCTTTCAATATTCCCGAATTGAAAACTTCATCCATCGCCTTCACCCGCCAATAGTCCATTGCCTTGAAACGCTGAGAAAGCTGGTCTTCATGCCCTCCGTACTTAGTGACAAGCACATCTTCCAAGAAATCAACTTCTTTTACGGCCGTTATTCTGAGCCACAATTCATAGTCTTCACATACGGGATAATCTTCGCGAAATAAGCCGATATCAATTAAGAAGGACTTCTTAATGACCACTGCT
>CALHBL010000014.1 GCA_937930825.1 uncultured Bacteriovoracaceae bacterium | reverse complement strand
GAAGAAGAGAAGTAAGATTTTCGAAATTAATGTCAGTCTTGGTCTAATAAACCTTCTCCTTTTAAAACATCTCCAAACTTCTGAATCATATCAAGACTATAGAGGCCAATATTGTCTACTTTAAAAGATTGAAAGGCTTCTCGTGGACCTTCACCATAGCAGGTAATTCTCTTATCATAGGCATTCACAAGGCAGAGGCACTCTTGCATAGGAGTTAGGGTCTTTAGTTTTAAAGGACCGCTCCCTTGTATATTTTCTTCATGATTAATAATAAGGTCTTCAACTCTCTTACTTATATAGGGCTTATCTTCAAGAAGCTTTGCCGATATTTTAGTATGAGAGTAGTAGCTGCGTTTTTGTTCGTTAGTAAGTTCTTCTTTTTTCTCACTAAAGAGAAGAACATCTTCAGGGGGTAGCTTTGTTAAACCTATGTCGTGAATAAGGGCCGCTGTAGCGAGATCATCGACTTCATCGTCGCTAAATTTGAGCAACTCGGCCATTTTAGTAACAAGGCCGCATACATTAAGGGAGTGACCAATAATCAAATCACTTTCTTTGGCCTTCTTGCCAAATAACCTCTTAAGGGCGTCAGGGTTGGACTTAATAATATCTTTTAAACCGATCGCTGCCTTCTGGGTCATTTGAAAGTTGCCCTCAGTTGGATTTTCACTCATTTGGTTGATACTTGTAGCTGCAATCGCTTCAACTGCGTCGACTCTCTCTTGAGTGGAGAGCCCTTCTTTATAGACAGCTTCTTTTAGGGCGTTATCCATGAAGACTGTGACATTATCGATTTGGGTGGAAGGAACAAAGAAGTCTGCCATTTGCTGCTTAATTAATTTACCTAATTTATCCTCTCCAATTTCTTCACCACGCTTTGCATAGCAAAGGTAGTGCTCTTTATAAAATATATAAAGATCGAAAGTAAGCGATGAGTTCGCTTTTACTGTCGTGATCCTTAAGGGAATATACTCCATGTTCTACCTTTCCTTTTGTAAGATTATAGCAAAAATCAAGGTTTTTTGTTTCTTATTAACGATGAATATTACAGGTTTGACAGGAAAGTTATCTTTCTTTTCTTTGAATTTCATGGTTTCCTAAAAGAATATGCGTCCTAAAATAAAATCATTTAACTTCTTCTTCGATTTCCTCTCTCCGTACTCTTATCTTGCATGGTGTTGGATTAGGGAGAATCGGAAGTTCCTAGAAGAAAATGGTGAGTTAATACTGAGCCCAGTAAACTTGGCTCCCCTTATTCATGCTCACGGAACATTGGGGCCAGCTGAGATAGCTGCCAAGAGAAATTATTTAATGAAGGATTGTTTGCGGCTAAGCGCTGTCAAGGGGATCCCTTTTGAAGCACCCAGCCAGCTTCCTTTCAATGCTCTCTATGCTCTTC
Organism: uncultured Bacteriovoracaceae bacterium; assembly: GCA_937930825.1. GTDB lineage: Bacteria > Bdellovibrionota > Bacteriovoracia > Bacteriovoracales > Bacteriovoracaceae. Next base: position 3,783 of record CALHBL010000014.1, on the reverse strand, counting down.
GTATTTCCCTCTGTCTCGTTAGTGAAGACAAGCAATTCGAGGTGGTAGATCTCTTCTATAGATCTGCTTGGGAGAGGGGTGAGAATTTAGGTGATGATGCTCATATTGTGAAACTTCTTAACTCTAAAGGTTTACCAGGAGACAAGTGGATTGAGAGAGTAGGGGATAAAGACGTCAGAAAAGAGCTCAAGATGCACGGAAAGCTCGCCTTAGAATATGAGTTATTTGGGCTTCCCAGTGTTGTTGTCACTACTGATACAGGTAGAGAGGTTTTTTGGGGAAGAGATTCGCTAGAATACTTAAAGATGTTTATAATAGGGGAAGACCCTCTCAATAAAGATAAATTAAAGCATTTTCAAAGTAGCTACAGAGCACTTTAAAGAAGGAAATTATGGAGATTGCTGAGAAAAAAGTTGTAGGAATACATTATAAATTAACTAATGATGCTGGTGAAGTATTAGATTCGTCTGAGAATGCTCAGCCACTTCTGTTCATTCACGGAATCGGTATGCTCATACCTGGTCTTGAAAACTCATTAACTGGTAAAAGCACAGGCGATAAACTAAAGGTAACGGTTCAGCCTGATGATGGTTATGGAAAAAGAGATGACTCTCTTGTTCAGCAGGTTCCAAAGACTCAATTTGATGAATCTGAAAAAATAGAAATTGGTATGCAGTTTCAAGTTGAAACTCAAGAAGGGGCAATTGTCGTTACTGTTACTGAGATTGGTGATGATGCTGTAACGATTGATGGAAATCATCCTCTTGCAGGAATGGTTCTTCACTTTGATGTTTCTATCGAAGAAGTCCGAGAGGCGACTCAGGAAGAACTTGATCATGGTCATGTTCATGGGCCAGGCGGACACGAGCATTAGGATTGGTTCTTTAGTAAGATGAGAAAGGCTTGAGTTTCGTTCTGACGATGGGCTTTTCTCTAATATTCGTAGGGGTCATACACGTAAGTATTTTGGCTCAGAGAAATTTGTTCTCTAATATCATTAATTCTTTCGGCCCAATAGCGATCCTCTTGAAAGTGAGGAAATGCTGTTGGAAATGAAGGATCTTCCCATCTCTTTGCTATCCAGTGATCAAAGTGAAGGTAGCGCAGGCCTCTTAAGGGCTCTATAAGAGCAAGCTCCTTATGAGAAAAATCGGCCCACATTGTATAGGACTCAATAAATTCCTCTCTTTGGGCCTTACTATGATCATCTCGGCCGGGAATCATCAGCCAAAAGTCCTGAACAACTGGGCCAGAGACAACATCATCAAAATCTATAAAGAAGAAGCCCTCTGCCTCTGTGTGGAGAAGGTTGCCCCAGTGGCAATCACCATGAATACGCTGATAATTGATTTTTTCAAATTTTGGTGTAATGACTTCAATAAACTGACGAGCAAGAGTTTCATAGTTCGCCTTGTAGTGCTCGGGAATTGCATTTTCACTTAAGAGAGACTCTAAATTATCTTGGCCATAAACCTGCGGTGTCAGTGAAATTCTATGGTCAAATTTTCGATTCTTTCCAACGGCGTGCATCCGGCCCATTAGTCTTCCGAGGCGAGATATATCTTCCTTTCTTAATTCATCCGGGTTTCTTCCCCCTCGTTTGGGAAAGAGGCAGTAGTAGAGCGGGCCATCTTCATCACTTGTCTTAAAGAGGGTAGCGCCATTAATTTCAATGGGAGCAATGGCAGGAATTTCAATTGTAATGAGATCCTTAAGGAATTGATGCTCTTCTTGAATTTGTTCTTGGGACCATCTTCCAGGTCTATAGAATTTTGCGATCACAAAGTTCTCACTCATGGTTTTGGCCGCTGGATTCTCTACTTCAATTTCATAAACTCTATTTTCAAGGGAGTTGAGGGCCAAGCACCTTCCGGTTGTTTTGTAACCCAATTGGTCAATATACTTAAGAATGATAGACGGATTTAGTTGATAGAAGTGCTCAGTCTTCCCTGTTCCCCACGCCTTATTACTGTTTTGACTCACTTTAAAACCTTCTTAAGTATACTCTTAGTTGATGAAAGCTAGGGACCAATAATAGGAGAGTGAAAAAATATGCCTAAAAAGGGTCGATCTAGTAGGAGGTAATGGTATAATCTTAAACAAGTTATGACGAGGTTAAAGAAAAATCATGAAGAAAGAAGAACAGAGAACTCCTCTTCAGGTGGGGCCCATTCTTTCAAGATAAGTGAGAAAACTTATCAGAAATTTAAGAAAATAAACGGGAAACACCCGCTCCAAGCTGAAACAATCAATTCTCATATTCTCTATAAAGTACGGACGCGAAAATCTGCTAAGACAGTAGTCTTTAACTTTGCCCTGGCAAAGGAGATGGGTCTCATTCCTGAAAATCATCCTCAAATAATGACTAAAGAGCTTGAAAAGGCCTTTATTGATACTTTTGCTCTTGTCATCATCAATGAATATGATGAAATAAATAAGATTGAGTACCCTAAGGAGACGATTCGCTCCAATAAGTATATGGCCACTCGCTATCTTCAGCTGCAGCATCCCAATAAGAAGGGGGAAACCTCAGGGGATGGGCGCAGTATATGGAATGGGGTCTTCAAGGCGAAGGGGAAGACTTGGGATGTCTCAAGCTGTGGAACTGGCGCAACTAGTCTATCACCAGCGACTCATATCCAAGGTAAATTCTTTGAGACCGGAGATCCTTCCATCTCCTATGGTTGTGGCTATGCTGAAGTGGATGAAGGATTGGCCACACTCTTCTTTTCAGAGGTTTTTCAAAAAAATAAAATTGCCACTGAAAGAGTATTGGGTGTTCTTAAATTTAGCGATGGCTTTGCGGTAACTGTTAGGGTTCACCAAAATTTAATAAGACCAAGCCATATGTTTAATCACTTAAAGCAATCAAACTATGAAGCTTTAAAAGCAATGGTTGACTATTATATTGCTAGGCAAGAGGCGAATGGTGACTGGAGCGATATTCCTGACTCTGAATCCAAGAAGTATGATTATTTTTTACAAAAGCAGATAGAAGTTTTTGCTAAGGTTGCCGCAAAATTTGAAGATGATTATATCTTCTGTTGGCTCGATTGGGATGGGGATAATATCTTGATGGATGGCGGGATCATTGATTATGGATCTGTCCGTCAGTTTGGTCTCTATCATCGAGAGTACCGCTTTGATGATGATGACCGTTTTTCAACATCAATCCCTGAGCAGAAATCCAAAGCTAAGTACACAGTCCAGTGCTTTGCTCAGATAATTGATTATTTAAAGAATCATAAGCGACGGCCTATTTCTCACTTTAGTAATTCAAGCTGGTCAAAGGAATTTGAAAAAGTATTCATGAAGGCAAAGTATATGAACCTTCTAACTAAAATTGGCTTTAAAAGAGAAACTAGTGAAAAACTTCTCAAGTTGAAGCCAAAATTAGTAAAATCTTTTCTAAGTAATTTCTCTTACTTTGAAAAAGTAAAATCAGAAAGAGGCATTAAGAAGGTGAATGATGGTATTACCTGTGATGCGATCTTTTGCATGAGAGATATTTTAAGAGAGCTTCCCCAAATTCTTCTCTCAAGAGGCAAGAGTATAGAGAGAATAGAGTTTATAGAAATATTAAAATCCTCCTATGCTACTGAGAAAGACTTAGAGCTAACGGCCTATAGAAAGAAGAAAATAGATAGTTTTCAAAGTGATTATTGGAGCTTGTTAAACTTTGTGGCCAAGAATTCTGAAGAGCCTGTTGAAGCAGTCCTTCTTAGAGTTTCTATAAGATCTTCAGTGATCAATAGATATGACCGCGTAACAGGGGACTCGATA
>CALHBL010000013.1 GCA_937930825.1 uncultured Bacteriovoracaceae bacterium | reverse complement strand
TTTGGAAGGCATACTTTCCCATACGGTGGCATATCTCGGGTTTACTTTCAGTACAGGCCTTTTGCTCAAAAGGCGTATTCTTAGTTATTGCGGCCAAGTATTTCTTATGGGTAGAGGTTAATTTCTTATTTAGAATTTTGGACTTAAGCTTTGCCGAGGCATACTTTGTTTCATTGCACTGCTTATGGGTTAAGGATGCTCTGACATAGGTTCTATAGAAGTTGCCTACTTTTTCATCACACCTTTCGTGGAATTTCACTTCCTTATGGGGAAAGCCACATTCCTTCATAAGCCGGTCAATGGCCATTCCTTCAGATTTTAGGTAAGAAATTTGTAAATCTTCATCTGTGGACTTACCGGGAAACCAAATCCATCCGCCGGCCTGAGTCCGACCGTCTTCTTTAGTCCACTTATCTGTTTCGCATTTACCGGCCAGGGATTCAAACGAATAAAAGGAAAAAAAAAGGATAAATACTCCAACTATTCTTTTCATATGCATCAAAGACCTCTAAAATTATTCAAAGTACTTAAACATCTTAGGCAATTTGATCAGAAGACGCTATGAAATCTAAAATAATTACACTCATTTCTATCTTAATAATCACAAGCTCCTGCTCTACGATCAGTATGTATGGATCGGGAAAAGTACGTAACGAGGATAAGGCCCTTGGTACTTTTGTCTATCAAAAGAGTATGTCTGTTGGTGCAGGGCATATCGTTCTCTGTGCTTTAACGGGGATATTCTATGGTGGTTGGTGCTGGGCCTATTTGGGAATGCCTACTAGTGGGCATAAAGATGAATTTAAAGAATCGATTATTACTGACTTAAAGAATGAAACCGGCTCTGAGACTATTATCTTGGATGATCTAAAAATGGAGCGTTTAAGTTGGTCTACTCAGGAAAAAATATTTGTTTTTAAGAAGCGGTTCAGCTCACAGGAAAAGAGGGTAAAAAAGACGCTTTTGAAGCAAGAAAGTAAAGGGCCTTCCGATTCTTCTGATGATTTCCTAAGATAATAAATCTTTCTTCTTATTAGGCCGCGAAAGCGGCACTTCACTTACTATTATTTTATAGAAATCGACTAAAAACCATTCAGTTTTAAAGAGGAGAAGTAAATACTTCAGCTTTTCCCATTTTGACCCGGTAAGGCCTTAAAATAGAGGTCTATCTTAATTATAATTAAGACTAAATATACCGCTCCCCGTAAAGGAGTTCAAAGAGTAGGACTATATGACGATTTTCCGATCTGCAATTTTACTTGTGGCCCTTCTGTCACAAAATGCCTTCACTTCTGAGGAGAGTTGTACCACCTTAGAGACTGACTTTGTTCCCTTTAGCAGCTCATACCTCCCTAAGTGGATTGGCCCTTTAACTGAACTTACTCCCCGCTACTCCATGCTTCTGTCTACTCATCGCTTTAATAAAACCCCTTATTTAGGAAATTCGAGTGAATCTGAGAAAAGCTTATTTAACACTAGCTCTACTTTACGGAGGCTTGACCTAGCGACGAAGGAAGTATTAGGTAAGTCCACTTCTTATGAGAGTGATTTTAGAAAGAATGAATTAGATAGAATGGCAAAGTTTTGGGAAGGGCATTGCAACCGATGGACAGCAGCGGCGCAAGACAAACAGCTGAATAAATTCTTAAATGAGTACAAAGGGCTAAATTGTAATGGAACTATAATCACGAGAGGTGAAATTGAAGAGATTTACACCTCCTCTTACTTATTCTTTCCTCAAGGTTTCATTGGTACCAAAATTACAAGAGAGCGTAGTCAACTGGAATTATCTGTTGCAAGTCTACTAGGAATTGATGATCTTGCAGCTCATCGAATGGATAGTTTAATAACCGAGAGTCTTAAAAGAAATAGAGCATTGGGTTTTGATAGAGATCCTCTTCTACAGGTTTGGAATCATCCTATCTATAAATCAAAGCGGTGTAAGAGAAAAGTTTCTAAAGAGAAAGTCATTGATTTTACACCTATTAAATATCTTGTAAGTGGAAATACTAAAGTGGAAGATTTATTAAGAAGACTAGAAAAGCTTGATACTTTGTTCTTTGACCTCATCAATGAATCTTCGTTAAAGGTAAGTAATCATAATATTCACGATCAACTAAGCACTGATTATAGAGAAATTGCTGAAGAATTGAAGCAGGCCGCTAAAATGAGGCTGCATAATAGCAGTAATTTAATCTTTAATATTACAGATATTAAAATAAGCATGAGGAAATTATTTAAAGAGGGTTTGATTCTATTAAAGGAAGGCCATGAAGTGTTAAGAATTGAGAATAGAGTAGGCTATAAGATTGAGGACTACTATGGTCTAGATGAAAGGCTTGAAGGTAATAGTGAGAAGCTGACAAAATATAAAACTTATAAATACGCTCTTATTAAATATGATGGTAAAGTTATAGATTCCAAATGGATCACCCCTACAGATGAAAGACCAGATTATATGTCTTCTGCAAAGCCTGGAACAATAAAGCTTCCAATCGTAAAGGATCTTGAAGAGTTAATAGGAAGCTGCAACGAAATTTTATAAAAGAAAGTACCTGGTGCGAACACACCAAGTACTAAGTTGGATTTAGAATTTTGAATCTATAAGTTTAGAAATATTAAAACCAAGCTCTTCTGCTCTTGAAATATACTCATCGTATACAGCGTCAGTAATTTCTTGTGTTCTTGAAAGTAGCCATAGTGATTTACGATCTTGGCCACCAATAAGGGCGTATCTATATTCCGGATCAAGTTTAATGATATTGTAGTCTCCAGAGGCACCAAATAAGCCAGCAAGTCCACTTGTGAATTTTAAGGCAAGAACACCTGAGACATCTGTGGTTCTCGCATAACCTTTGATATCAGTTCTTCTTCCATTTTTTCTCGTACAAATATTGCGGACACCAATTTCTGAGTCAGAGTTAAGAGCGTAGACGGCCTCTTGGGCTACGCACTTTCTTGTAAAGAATTGAGGTAGTGATGTGATGGCATACCATTGCCCTACATAGTCTTGAAGTGAGACATCTGCAACAGTTGGAAGAGGGGCCCTTTCCTTGAGAGAGTCACTACTAGCACATGCCGAAGCTGTTAAAATCATTGTAATGAACATTAATTTAATTGTATTTATCATTGTAGTCTCCTTGATGCCCCGACTTTAGGATATAAAGAGGTAAAGAGCAATGAATCCCACTAAGCTGTCTAGGTAGCTTCAAGTAATATTATTGAGGACAATTTGAATAAACTCATTCTTGCCAGCTGCGTAAAGTGCAGGTGATTCTTCATATTGCTCATTTAAATTAACTTTTAGTTTTTCGTATTCTTTGGCAATTTTTGGCTCAGCATTTAAGTAATCCCTAAAATCAAGGTGGTCTTTTATGGCCTCAGAGTTCTTCTCGAATATGTGAATGCGAGACAAATGAGAAGCACCATCTGGAGCTAATCTTGCGAAGTAGAGTCTTTCACTTTTGTCAAAACCTTCTTGTAAGGTTAAACCTAAATGAGCGAACTCACTCTTAAAGAGTTCAATACCATCTAGTGTGTGAACTTCCACCAGTATATCAAGAATCGGCTTAGCTACTATTGAAGATATTGCTGTAGAGCCAATATGGTGTACCTGAATCAAGTTAGTCTTTAGTACTTTCTCCAAGCCCCTTCTTTCTTTTTCAAAGTATTTCTTTAGGTGAGGAGAGTAGGGAATAAACTCGTTTCTTTCTTTAGTCATAGCTTCACTGATTAGCGAAAGTAGGTTCTTGTGGCAAGGATAAAATGGATGCAAAACCATTGATTACCTTTCTTTGAACTCTTATGCTTGGATGTAAGATTTACAAGTTTAGGGTGCTCCTAAGATGATTTCTTTCATCTTACGCCTCTTTGAAGTATTTAAGGTTATTATTAATTATGCCACAAAACCAAGGCGAGAAGGGGATTCAAGTGCTTGAAAGTAAAGTTCTATTTGGAGTGGTGAGGGAAGACCCTCAAGTCGAAATAGACCTCATTACCAAGTTTAAGTTGAAGAGTGCTGTATTGATTGGCTCAGGTGGATGTACAGCTTTTTCCTTGAAAGCTGCTGATCCGAGATTAAGCCTATCGCTCATTGAACCTAATGAAGCGCAAGTTCGATTAATTAAAAGAAAAATAAGTATATTGAAAAAGAGCAACCTTGCCCAATCAAGACTAGTGGTAGGCGGTAGAAAAGATCCGCTTATTGAGAGTGGGGCCTTTGAGTCTCTGTTTAAGTTGTTCAGAGAGTTCCTCTTCGAGTTTGTTATATCCAAGAAGAACTTAACCAGCAACTTGAAATCACCTTCTCGTTCTTGTTGGAAGTCGGTCTTTAAGAATCCCTACTGGGCTACATCCTTTGATTTATTCTTTTCTGACTCCTTATTAGTATCTATGTTTGGACCTGAAGCCGTTCAATATGCACCTCGAAACTCTTATCCTACTTACTTTAGAGAGCTCATTGAAAGAGGACTTGTGCGCTCAGATGCAGAAAATAATTACTTCCTCCATCATATTTTTCTTGGTCACTACCTTTCTGGTTCGAAGAACCTTCCTCTATACTTACAAATTAAGCCTCGCAACTTAGATATGGACTTTCATAATAGCTTTGCTCATGAGTTTAAAAGTTATAAAGACTTTGACCTTGTGAGTTTATCCAATATTCTAGATTGGAGTAGTTTGGATCTCGTTCGCAAAGTTGGGGATTGTGTTGCTGGCCAAATGAGCAGGGGAAGTATTCTGGTTTTTCGGCAGCTTAATAACGGATCGGACTTTAAAAAGATGTTCAAGGGCTTTAAATGGCAAACTCGATTGGAAAAGTCTGCTCTTAAAAGTGATCGGAGCTTATTCTACTCTTCTCTTTGTATAGGTGTTAAATATGAATGAATTAATTGAAAGAGTTCTGAGAGAAACCCAGTACGCTCAAAACCCTTACTTTGTAAACTTAGATAGTATGAACTTTGAGAAAGAGGACTTCGTTGCAACTCAAGTCCAGTTCTACTTTGCCGTGGTTTTCTTTAGTCGGCCTATGTCGGCCCTAGCAGCAAAAATTCCTTCACCAGATTTACGAATAGAAGTACTGAGGAATGTTTGGGAAGAGCATGGAGAAGGGCATCTATCCAATGGTCATGGAAGCACATTCTTACAGCTCCTCGATAAATTGGGGGGCCTTAGTCTCGATCAGGTTCGCCTCCATGGCATGTGGCCTGAGGTAAGGATATTCAATACAACTCTAGTGGGAGCAGCTGTCCTAGATGATTTCTTAGTCGGTGTTGGTATGTTAGGTATTATTGAAAGGATGTTTTCTGAAATTTCAGCCTGGATCGGGAAGTCCATTGTTAAGAATGGCTGGATTCCTGAAGAAGAAATGGTTCACTATAACCTGCACTCAGAGCTGGATATAAAGCATTCACAGGACTTCTTTAATATCTTAACCGTCCCTTACTCTAAAAATATAGAAAATAAATATCATATTGAACAAGGTCTGCGCTTGGGGGCAACACTCTTTAATAATTTATATCACGGTCTATGGAACTCGAGGAAGAATCGCTGGATCTTAGAAAAACCAATTTCACCATCGCGAACAGCTGATTATTCTCCATGATTGAAATTAAGGCATTGAAGTCTTTTTCTAGAGAGAAATTGAATTCGAAATTGAAGGAATTAGAAGGATCTATAGAATACCCCTATGGTGGTGATTCCTTTCATATTGATCATGGTAGTTCTTATTTCTCTTTCTTTGAACGACTAGGAACTATAGAGTTCAATTTAGCTTTAGATGGGCAAAGAGTAGTTGCTTGTGCTTGTGGTATTAAGCGCTCAATACCAAGGGGGCAAAGTCATAAGAAGGCATGGTATCTCTGTGATTTAAAAGTACATCATGACTTTAGAAAGAGAAAAATCCCTAGAAAGCTTTTTACAAAGAATCTTCTTCGTCACTTTTTCAGCTGTCCTAGAGGGTATACAATCTCGATGAATCCTTCTGAAGGTCAAAATCGAGTGATCAAGCTGATCGAGAGTTTTCCTTTCTTTCCACTAAAATTCTCAGAAACTCTCTATCTCTTTGAAGTCTCTATGGACGAAGTTAAGAGTATTGAAGAGGAAGTTAATGCCGTTCTTGGTGAGCCTGTTAGATTCCTATCTCTTAAGGGAGTGAAGGATATAGTTTTAAAAAGTACTCAAGAGGCCATCCCTCTTTTTCATGCTCAGTATGGCCCGATGGCATCACCAGAAGCAAAGGCAATTGAGCATGAGGGGCGGTATATGTTCTGCACCCCAAAGAATTCATGTCTTTATAAGCTTTTAAGTAAATACTTTAGCTCGTCTGCAACGGCGAGCATTTTAGAATATGGACTAAGAGGTCAGAGCTGGGATTTCATTCTCAGCAGTGACATCTAGTCATCCCCACTAGCATCTTATTCTTAATAGTTCTTTTGTGTCTTTAAAGAGAGTTAGTGGAGAGAATAAAATGGCGATAGAATATTGTTTAAGAGGTGATTATAAGCTAAATTAGGTGCCTTGAGTGAATGATTATAAGGAAGAGAAATGGTCACCAATGAAGTACTAAAGAAAATTTTAGCTCACATGCCATCAGACTGGCTAAGGCTAACGACCCATAGGCTAGATATTTATAATGAAGAATTGGCCAAGGTAGAATTTTTAAAAGAGCTTGAAAATAAAGTCAGGGTGATTTCTGAAATTAGTGAGCAAGGCTTAAGCGAGCTGCCTACAGCTTTTGATTATATTCGCTTAGGACATCCCCTTTCATGCCTCTTGGAGTGGAGGTTAGCGAGTGAATCAAAACTTGAAGTTGAGAGTGTTATTTCGTTTTCTTCACAAGTGATGCCCATTCTTGCAGTTCTAAGAAAGAATAAATTTCTAAATAAGAAAACTCAAATCATTTACAAGGATTTACTTCCAAGTGGCTTTAACGCTGAAGTGATTAATTCAGTTTATGGTTACGACTTTGAATTGTTGAAAACTAAAGAAGGTGATAGTATTTCTCCCTTTGAGGGAACTCGTATCTGCGTCAGCGAAGCAGGTAACAAGCCAGAAGTTCTAGACACTGACTTTATAGTATTTCTCTATAAGGAACTGGGCAGCGTCATTCAGGTCATGGGTAATGAAGCCCAGTATATTAGTGAAATACAGCATGTAAGAAGAAGAGAGTCCATAGCAATGACGCCTCAAAATTGCTTAATAGTATTAAAAAGTATTTGCGGTGATAGTGCCCAAAGTGGCCCTAAAGAAAGAGATCTCAATAACTTGATGAGAACAATTAGTAGTATCACTCGCAGTTCTATTCCTGCGGCCGTGGGGTCATGTGGCCTCTCTGTTCAATATGCCATCATGATGGGTCTGGTTCATTATTCTAAAGACCATCATGCAGGCAAAGATATTAAATTTATTGTACCACCGAATTGCTATGGAGGTACAAATGATCAAGCTCGAAGAGTTGCTGCCTGCATTGATAATGTTGAGGTCTTAGACCTGGCGGTGGACAGTGGCAAAGATATGGTTCAAGAGCTTGAGAAGATCCTACATGAGGTTGCTCTTGAAGATGGAGTTTCTTACATAATTGCAGAAATTCCAACGAACCCTCGAGTGGAAATACCTGATTTAGAGAAGCTTAGATTAACTCTAAAAAAGCAAAGAATGACAAAGAAGAAAGAGGTTGCGATTGAACCAACTTTTATCCTAGATCAGACTTTCTGTCCGAATGTAGAGTTCTTTGGAAGTGAAGGATTTCTTCACGATGCCGCTACGATATCCTATGTGAGTGGTTCTAAATTTCCAAGTGGCGGTCTTTGCACAGCAGGTTACTGTGTTGCTAATGAACCTGCCTCACAGTACATGAGTTATATTAAAAACCATCTTAGGATTTGCGATAATTCAGCAACAGGGCAGCAGGTAGAAATTTTAACTAAGCACATGCCTGCTATGAATGACAGAATTGCAAAGGCCTATGCCAATACTCGTGGTTTTGTTAACTTTATTGAAGAGAATCTTGTGGGCGCAAAAGTTAATTTTGTTACTCAAGAGCTCGCTGCTGCCAGCTTCACTCCATCTGTCTTCTCACTAGATCTTCCCACAAAGGGAGAGACTCCCAAAGAGCGAGAAGATTATAAGAGGGAGCTCAATCATAAGCTTATTAGAATGATGATCGAGGAAATTCCCGAGCAGAGCAAGCACTGTGTAAGCTATGGCCAACTCAAAGGCTGCTATTGGACGATCCCTGCTACTTCAACACAGGGAACCACTAAAGAGAGCGATAAAGACTATATTGTTCGGGTGTCTGTTGGTGCAGATTTTGATTTGGAAGCTCACAAGAGTGTCTTTAACATATTCAGTAATAGTTTAGGCTTTTAAGGGTTACTTTGCCTTAACATGTATTGCTTTCATTCTGCTTTTATGCTTAAACACAAGTACTAAGGAGAATTTTAATGCATACTCAAAGCTATTTAATAGGACTTTTATTGTGTTCATCCCTTTCTACATTTGCTAATACCGCCGAAAATGTTGCGAAGGTGAAAAAATTTGCTGCTGAAAATGGAGTGGAGGTTTCAATTGGTAATAATTCACAGGCTAATAGAGCAGGCAAGAGATTTGTAATCGAATATAATATTGGAATGGAGCTTGATCTGGTGTCACAGGGCGCCACTCTTGGTTATTTCTTTTCACAAAATGGAGTTATCGGCCTTGCTTACTCTCGGCTAAAGAATGATAGTGATTCTACTTATAGTACTATTACTTCAAATACGCTTCAGTTAACTTATAAGGCATATCTAGGAAACTCCTTCTATGTAGATGCTGGGCTATTTTATATGAATACCAAGTATGATTCGAAGAGTTTGTATCGATTTGGCTTAGAGGAAAGTGATACTAATTATCGTTCTAAAGACTTAGGTGCTCAGATACGGATTGGAAACCAATGGCAGTGGGATAATTTCACTTTTGGAGTGGATTGGATAGGCGTTGGTCATACTGGAGTTAATATCACAAAAGAAGGGGAGCGGCCTCTTTATGATGAACTCGATGGAACTTATATTACTCTTTTGAATTTTCAAGCAGGTGTGTCTTTTTAAAAAGTCATATACCGCTACTGGAAAGGAACTCAAGCAGCTCGCCTAACGGCGAGTAACTTGGTCTTAGTACCATTCGGGTATACAAGTCTTTAGGTGAGTTTTCAATACTTGAAAACTCAAACGGTGGGACTATAGAAGAGTTTTGAATTCTCTAAGTTTAATTTAATAGAATTTCGATTTCCTGCGCTCCAAGGGCCAATGACTTGCTCGTTTGTCCTTGAGGCCCAGTCTTATCCATGGCATTTCCTGACTTTGTTAAACGGGCGATCACTTTAAAAGGGCCTTTGAAAGGAATGGACTTAATCATGGCATCCTGTGAAGAGAGCTCAAATTTTAATGGAAATTTTGGATTGCTAATTCTCTTGACCGCAAGAGGCATGGGCATTGATCCATCAAATTTCTTCGCAAAGATAAAGAGAATCCCTTTGGCCTCTTTCTCTTTATAAGTAACCACTCCCTTTAAAGAGTTGGCATAAAGCAGTGAGCTCATTAGTACTGGTAAAATGACAAGTATTGATTTCATTCTATTCCTTATTCTCTTTTTGGAAGAAACTCTAACATTGAAGGATTGCTTAGGTAAATAACCCCTCTTTGATTCATAAAAGTAGGGCCTTCTTTATTTAGCTCTAGGGGTTTAGCATGATAATCGCTATTGAACCCACCGGCCATTGCCTGGATGAGAGAAGTTGCTGCAAAGTCCCAAGCGTTGCCACCTCCCAGCTCCACCTTAGGAAGCTTATAATAGATTGCTGGGGCCATCTCTATAGTTGAAAGAGCTTGCATGACTGCGCCACCAAGAGATTTAAGAATAAGCCCTTCAAAACCTTTTGCTTTGGCCCTCTTTTCAAGCTCATTTATGTGTTCTTGGAAGTAGGGTCGGCCGAAGTAACTCTGATCATGGAGAAGAGTAATAATACGAGATTGGGGATCTAAATTAAAAGGAGAAGCATTCTTAAACACGCCTCTTCCTTTAAGGGCATAGTACAGAGAGTTATCTCTTGGGTTACTGACAACTCCAATAATGGGGGTACCATCTCTTGCGACAAGGGCGATTGATGTGCTGTAGCCTTCTTGATTTTGGCTAAAGGCCATCGTTCCATCTAAGGGGTCGATACACCAGAAATAGTCTTGGCAAAATCTAGAGTTATCGTCAGCTGTTTCCTCGGTAAGGAGGCCCAGGCCATATCTTTTTAAAGTAGGTGTAAGCACTTCTAAAATCGCTCTTTGCGCTTTAAGATCAACCTCTGTGACAACCTGAGAGGCCAAGCTCACTCCTGCTTTCTTATAGTGAACTTTATTGATTGAGTCTTGGTGATGGGAAATGATTTTACTTGCACTTAGGGCAGCTTCTTTTGCAAGCTCTAAAAGTTTATCTAAGCTAGAATTATCTAAAGGCACTGGAGAACTCGCTCTTTCATTTTCTTTGAGTAGCCATTTATTTTCCAATGCCCCGGAGACCAACCCTCAAGAAAGCGATAGAAGTCGCACCAAGCATAGGGGTAGAGCTCCCTCCACTCAATTTCAGCATCTGGCAGGCCAAGCTTTTCAAAGTAGAAATCTAGACACTGGTTTTCATATTCTTCCAGTTCTTCTTCGTCGTAGATACTACTGAGAAAGTAGGCCAAGTCTTTAACACCCACACCTCCACCAACATATTGAAAATCAACTGCAGCAGCGCTCTGTTCATTAAAGAGAAAATTTGAAAGCTTTGCATCCCCATGAACTATTGTCTGATACTTCGCTTGATTGAGCTTCTGATCGATCAAAGAAGCGGCCGCTTTGAGCCTAAGGTCTTTTACTCTTTCAAGTTCCTCAGGCCGGGTTGCGAGGTGCCAGTAAG
>CALHBL010000012.1 GCA_937930825.1 uncultured Bacteriovoracaceae bacterium | reverse complement strand
GTCTTAATACCATTCGGGTATTCAAGTCTTTAGGTGAGTTTTCAATTCTTGAAAATTCCTGCTGAATGACTCTATACCGCTCATGGAAGGGAACTCAAGCAGCACGCCTAAAGGCGCTTCGCTTGAGTCTTAATAGCATTCGGGTATACAAGTCTTTAGGTGAGTTTTCAATTCTTGAAAACTCCTACTGAATGACTCTATAAAGAAGAAAATTAAATATTTTGCTTAGAGGATTTATAGAGTAGTGAAAGAAGAAATACTGATTATAAATTTAAAAAAAGAGAATAAAAAAAGGCTCCCATTCGGGAGCCTCAGGTTTGTTGTTGGTTTTTTAAAATTAGTTACATCTTCTCCACTTAACGTGGTAAACAATTCCTGCTGAAAAGTCAGCTGAGTCAACGGTCGCCAAAGCGTCAACATTTCTAGAACTTGCTCTTACCATCATAGAAGAGTTAACACGGAGATTTACATCGGCTCCACACTTAGACCAAACAAGAGCGCTTAGGGCAAGATCGTTTGAAATTGTGTAGTCATCATCCATTCGACCTCTAAATGTTTTTACGTAGCGAGGTCCTCTTTGACCTGCGAAGAAGTATTCAGCAGAAAAACGAGCTTGTGATCTTCTGTTCGGAAGAGAAACATAACCTCGGTAATCAACGTCAACTAAAGAAATACTATAACCTTGAGGAACATGAACAGGAACTGCAAGATTACAGTTCTTACGTCCTAATGTTCGACCAGTTGAGGCACCTGCTTCAACAAAGAACTCATCAAAGATGATAGAAAGTGATTTCTGATCAGGGCTTAATGTTACAGAAGCGCTACCAGCTGGACAACCTGTCCCGCCGTAACCAGGAACACCTAGTTGAATGTCATCTTGAGCGAATACGCTTGTTGATAAAAGTAATAATGCTAGTAAAGTTTTCATCCTCTCTCCTTGGTATGGATGTAAAGTGCAATCAATTCACGATTGCTTTGTTATTTAAAACGTTAAGGAAAAGTTTTCAAAATAAAAAGGGCAAAGTGGCAGTTCCCATCCTTTGTGAGCCATGTGGTTTTTAGTAAAGAGAAGGTTGGCCATGTGGCGCACTTAAGATTTGAGTGCTTTTCAATAACAAAAAATTAATTAATAAAGAGAAGAGGAACTTAATTGGAGGAAAGAAATGAACATGAAAATATATACAAATGAATTAGTGATTACACTTATTAAAGTAAAGTTAGTTTTGTTAGGGCTTGCTCTAAGCTTTTCACCTTTGCTTCTTGCTGAAGACACTATTTCCTTTGAAGAAGTCTCGGCCAAGGGTTCAGGTTGCCCTCAAGGCTCTACGTCTATAGTGTTAAGCCCAGATAGAACGGCCTTATCTCTTCTTTTTTCAGATATGGTTGCTGAAGTACCACAATTTGATGGCAATAATGAAAATGATGAAGATGGTGAAGGTGGTCGAAGAAGTGATAAAAATCTTTCACGAAAGGCTTGCCGGATAAGTGTAGAGGTAGATGTTCTTCCTGGGACCCAAGTAACAGGATTAGAAGTGACTTCGGACTTTAGGGGATTGACGATTGCAGATCAAGGGACGACATCTTCTTTTACTAGTGACTTTCTTGAGTGGAGAGGTCACGCAAGACAGACCCGAAAGGTTTCCAAAAGATTGGCAAGCCTTAACTATAGAGGGAGTAATGTTGATCAGGATTGGTTTGAATCTGAAACTGTCACGATTCCTGTTACGAGTTCTTGTGATGAACAGAAGAAGAGGAACCTTCAATTTATTCTAAAAAATGTTGTTAAGGCCAAAATTTTAAAATCGGCCAGAAATACTGGGGCCAGTGCTTTTATATCACTAGACTCGGCCGACTTGGCGGGAGTATTGAAGCTTAAGTTGAAAACGAAGAAGTGTCCTCTAGGGGCAAGACGTCTTAGTAGGGAAGAGATCCTAAGAAGAAGAGGAATGAGTGGGGCGGGTAGTCAACCAGGGAGAAGAGCACCGAGAAGAAATTGTGGAAGAAGAGGCTGTAGACCTTAGAGATAGGGACAAAATGAACCAGTTGGCCTAAAAGTAGTGGTAATTTATGGAGTTATTCTTTCATCTTCCATCTTTTTAGGCCTATTGCTGGTTTCTTGAGCTAGTTAACTTTTGTTTTGGGGAGGTTTTTTGTTATCTTGTGAGCTCTTAAACAATACAGAAGGAAACTGTATGACCCTACGGGATCAATTAAAGGATATAGTAGATACTTATTTTACTCGCTATCCTCATATGAGTATAAACGGACTTTCTCTAAAAAGCGGTGTCCCCGCAACAACCCTGAGAAGAATTGTTAATGCTTCGATAAAAGGGGAGCCAGCTCCTCATACAGTGCTTAACTTAGTAAGTGCGGTTACAAATGAAAAAAGATTATCAGTGCTTATTGGGATGTATGACGGGCCACTTGGTAATACTCTCAATGAGGTCTTTAGTCCTTATATAGAGATGGGCTTAAAGCATGAGTACTCTAATGATCTTAATGAGGAATTAAGAGATTCCATTAAGTACTTTATTTATAAAGTGAGTGCCAATCATAATGGAACGACAGTTTTTTGGGTTGGTGAAAATTTTGGAAAATTAGGCTTGGAAAAGCTTGATGAATTAGAAAAGGCTAATTTAGTTCAAAGAGAAGGGGATAGTCTTTTTGCTGCTCAAAAAGACTTCTCTCTTGATCTGGAAGTTGCCGCTAAGCACTTACCTGAGTTGGTTAAATTTTATAAACCGAGGAATTTAGGGTTAGGTAAGAATCTTTTTTATACAATGAGTGAGTCATTGAGTGATGAAGGTGTCCAGCTTGTTAAAGAAATAGAAAAAGAGGCCATTGAAAAGATTGTCTCTGTTATGAATGATATAAAATTTCGGGGAGAAAATCCCTATTTTAGCCTGATGGTCTCTGATACCGTCGGTTTTGAAGGCACAAGCCTTGGAGTATGCCAATGAAAGCTGTAATTGTAATTTGTTCTTTATTAAGCCTCTTTAATATTTCTCTTTGTGCTGGTGAGTTTACAGGAGCCGGAGCCGTAGTTGAAAATGTTTTACGGAGAAATAATCTGTCAATTAATGGACTTAAGAGGGAAGGGTTTAAAGTTCTCTTAGGTGAAGTGACTGGTGCCGGAAGAGCTGTTCCTGTTGATGCTGTTGAGTATATTGTGACAAAGAAAGAAGTTATGCCAATGAGTGATGTGACTCATATTAATTTTAAAAATCCAAGTGCGGCTAAGCACTTGAGTGATATTAAGGCCTTTGACTTTGATCAAAAGAGAGTACTTCTTAATAAGGTTAAAGGGGTTGTCTTTCGGTAAACGAAAAAGCCTTTTATGAGTTAGTAGACACTGATGACTTTGTAGGACCGATTTTGATTCTTATGTTCAACCTCAAAGTCATCTCCTGGGCCAAGCCCGATAACTTCTGAGCCTATGGGTGAAAAAGCACTTATAACCATTACCGTTTGACCATCAATTGGTATAAAACTTCCTCCTCCGGTGGAGGAGATGAAGTACATTCGAGTGAGATCATTAAACTCTATCTCAACTATTGAACCGACACTAACTGTATCTGGTAAGTGGTTGACATTAATTTCGTCTAAGAGGCCTAGCTCCTGCTCAAGTTCTTGAACCCTCTTTTGCTGAGCACCTGCTATATAGCCAGCTTCAATGCTACGAGTATCGTACTTTCCTTCAGCTTTCATTTCACTATCAGTGGCAAGACTATGGGAGGATTTAAAGGCCTTCTTAATTTCGGAGAGTTCTTCTTTAACTTTCTCTTTTAAGGCCTCAACAAGTTTTTCTTTTGGGATTGGAGATTTTATCATGAATTTAGGCTATCTTAACTCGACTCAATAAGCCACTAGGTAACGAATGAATTTTTTTTAAGAAGATGAATTTTCGACTAAGAATTCACTTAAAAAGTCCGACTATAAAGGTAGTGAGTTCTTAGAGTGTACCTTTAAAGGTTTAAACTTAAGTGAATATGAACTCACCGGAAGTCGCTTTGTGGACTGTTCTTTTGATTCTTGCAACTTGAGCAACGCAAAGTTAATGGGTGTTTCTCTGAGAAATACCCTATTTGCAAACTCTAAGCTGGTTGGGGTTAATTTTTCGACCATTCATTCGCAAATGGGACTTAAGTTTGAAAACTGTGCTTTGGACTATGCCATTTTCCAAGATCTCAAGCTAGAGTCCATTTCTTTTCAAAAATGCTCTTTGAAGAATAGTGATTTTTCGTCTTCGTTTTTAAGGCATTCAGAATTTCTTGAGTCTAATCTCGATAGTGCAAGTTTTAACAACTGCAATTTGGAAAATGCTGACTTCAGAGGGGCCTTAAACTACCATATCGACATTCATCATACTTTTATAAAGGGAGCTGTCTTCTCATCTCCTGAGGTTCTTGCTCTATTAAGTTCCTTTGATATCAAAATAGAGTAGGAACTTGAAAACTAGTGGTTGGAACACTCGAAGCTGTTGAGTATACTGATCTGTATTTTCTAAAGGGGAGTCATCTTTTGCTTAATATTAACGGTCTTGCCAAAAATCAAGGTGGTGAGCTTCTTTACAGTAATGTGAATTTTCAAATTTACCCTGGTGAGAAAGTGGGCCTTGTTGGCCCTAATGGAACAGGTAAGACAACATTATTTCGGTTGATTATCGGGGAAGATTCTTCTTATGAAGGTCAAATTAGTTTTCCTGATAAAATGCGTCTTGCTTATTTCTCTCAGGATGTTGGAGAGCTTAAAGGAGCGACAGCACTTGAAGTTGTCCTAAGTGCAGATGAGAAAATTAAGCTCTTGCAAGAGCAGCTCACTGATTTTGAAGAGAGACTTTGTGACCCTGACCTTGCCCCTGATGAGATGAATAAAACCCTTGAAAGAATGGGCGACGTTCAAACAGAGTTTGAAAAACGTGGTGGCTACGATTTAGAATCTCGGGCCGAAGAACTCTTGACGGGGCTAGGAGTTGCGCCAAGTGAGCATCGAAACTTAGTTGAAGACTTTAGTGGTGGCTGGAAGATGCGAATAGCGCTTGCACGGGTCTTAGTCCTCAAGCCTGACTTGATTATTATGGATGAGCCTACAAACTTTCTTGATATGGAAACAATTATTTGGCTTGAAAAATGGTTGCAAGAATTTGAAGGCGCCGTCTTTATGACGACTCACGATAGAACCTTTATGAATAATGTTTGCAAGAAGACTGTTGAGGTGGCGCATAAGAGAGTTACTGTCTATAGCGGGGATTATGACTTCTATGAAAAGGAGCGAATCGTTCGCCTTAATCAATTAAAGAGTGAGTACAAGAAGCAGCAAGATAGTATCGCAAAGGATGAAGAGTTTATCGCTCGCTTTAAGGCACGTGCTTCACACGCGGCCCAGGTTCAGTCAAGAGTGAAGAAGCTTGAGAAGATAGAACGCGTCGTTGTACCCCAAGAAGAAGCCACCATTAGTTTTGAATTCTCGACACCTCCTCGAGGTGGAGATGATGTTGTGGTTTTAAAGTCCCTAAGGAAGAGCTGGCAGAAGCGTGACGGAAGTGAGCAGCTGATTTTTGAAAATTTGGATGCAACAATTAAGAGGCGGGATTGCTTGGCCATTGTTGGAGTAAATGGAGCTGGTAAATCGACTCTTTTAAAAACAATTTGTGGGCAAACAGATGTGTCTGGAGGAGAGGTTTGTTTAGGTCCTTCAATTAAAGTGGGCTACTTTAGTCAGTTCTCCTTTGATGTTTTAAATCCGCAAAGTACTATTCTTGAAGAGGTTCAAGGCTCACTACAAGGGGCCAGTGATGGTTATATCCGTAACTTACTGGCAGCATTTCTCTTTAGAGGTGATGATGTAAAGAAGAAGGTGCGCCACTTATCTGGAGGCGAAAAGAGCCGCTTAATCTTGGCCATCCTCCTTTCTCAAAATAATAATTTATTAGTTCTCGATGAGCCAACTAACCATCTTGATATTCAATCCCGAGAAGTTCTTCTGGAAGCACTTAAGGCCTTTGAGGGAACGATTATATTTGTTAGTCACGATAGGCACTTCTTAAAAGAGTTAACGAGAAAGGTTTACGAAGTAGGGAAGAGTAAAGTTCAAGAGTACCCTGGCAACTACGATTATTACCTAGAAAAGAAGGCAGGTAATGCTTAGAGATATGCTCCTTAAGTGAATTCCTTTTCAGGGGCCCACGATCTAGGCTAAAATAATCCAAATCAGTAATTTAATTTCTATGAGAGGTTTTTCAAATGGATCTACTAAGTATTCTTAAACAACGAGCAGATGGTCTTTGTGAACTTTGTGGCTCAAGCGAAGAACTTGAAGTTTACCAGGTTGAACCTGTGGAGAAGGCCGTTAGTGAATGCCAAATCCTTGCTTGCAAGAAGTGTCTTAGTTTTATGGCTAATCCTGTAAAAGAAAGCGAAAATCATTGGCGGTGCCTATCTGAGAGTATGTGGAGTGAGTATACTTCAGTGCAGGTCGTTGTTTGGAGGGTTTTAGAGCAGTTGAAACCCCTGGATTGGGCCATTGAACTCCAGTCACAGATGGTATTTGATGATGTGACTCTGGATTGGGCATCTTCCAAACCCGGTGAAGCGATAGATGATGAGCCTTTTCGGG
>CALHBL010000011.1 GCA_937930825.1 uncultured Bacteriovoracaceae bacterium | reverse complement strand
AAATAGTGACCTCTATGAACTTGAGAATATCGCTTGTGATCCAGAACATCTCATTGAATCATTTCTTAAAAAGAACTTCGATTGGCAGAATAAAATTGTCTTAGATATTGGCTGTGGTACTGGCTTTCACTTGCCTTACTATAGTAATGAAGCTGAGCATGTTTTTGGTATTGAGCCCCATGATGAATCAAGGCTAAAGGCCATGAAGAGGGTTGTCGAAAAAGACCTTACTAATATCTCTATTCTTAAAGGGAGTGCAGAATCTATTGGTCTCAAGTCAGGTAGTGTTGATTTTGCTTATTCGAGATTTGCGTACTTTTGGGGAGGCTCAAGCTGTATTAAGGGCATCGATGAAGTATTCAGAGTTCTTGGTAAAAACGGAACTTTCGTCATGATTGATAATAATTTAGAGCGAGGAACTTTTGGAGCGTGGGTTAAGAAGAGCTTTAACTTTTCGGATTCAAAGCAAGACTAAGTTGATTCTTTTTGGAAGAGTAATGGCTTTGAGTGCGAGACTATTGATTCTGAGTGGAAGTTTAAAAGTAGGGAAGATTTAGAGAATGTTCTAAGTATTGAATTTCCAAGAGAGCTTCATAAGGATATCATTTCAAATCTTATTGGGTTATCGATTGATTACTCTTTTAATCTCTATTACAAAACGAAGTCTTAATTTGATCTAGAAGAAGCAAAGGCCCTTGAAAGCTATAGCTTAGAAGGACCTTTGATATGCTGTATTCTAGTTTAAGTGGTGTTCTTTATGCAGATCACTTGCTTGAGCAACCCATCCGTCTCTCTCGATTCGTCCTGGGAAGAACTCTATAGTCTCAGTGATAAGTTCAATATCGTCTGCGTCGAGTGAGCCTACTTGATCATAAGTATAGATTCCAAGTGAGTTGAGCTTTTTCTCAATAAATGGACCAACACCCTTTACCTTCTTTAAATCATCTTTATTCTTAGCATCGGCCTTAATATTTCTTATTGATAAGTAGTCAGTAAGCTTTTCTTTAGGGTTATGCTTCTTCTTTTTAGCAGGAGCTGGCTTTGGAGCCTGTTGTAATAATCGAAGCTCTAGAGCTTCAATATACTTCTTAAGCTCAGTAATACTATCGTTTTGCTTAGTCATTTGAGTCATTAGGGCAGAAACCTCAGAACGCTCAACATAGCTAGAGAGGTCAACCTCAGGAATATCACTCTTTTTAGCTAGGCCAGTCAGATTTACATGAGGAATATCACTCTTTCTAGCGAGAACTGAAAGGTCAACTTTCTGAATATCAGTTTTCTTAGCAAAAGAAGAAAGATCAATTGATGGAATCTCACTCTTAAGTGCATGTCTACTAAGGTCAACTTTAGGGATTTCACTTTTCTTAGCATAGTCTGAAAGGTCCACTCTTGGGATTTCACTTTTCTTAGCAAAAGGGGAAAGATCAATTGATGGGATTTCACTCTTAAGTGCATGCCTACTAAGGTCAACTTTAGGGATTTCACTTTTCTTCGCATAGTCTGAAAGGTCCACTCTTGGGATTTCACTTTTCTTAGCAAAAGGGGAAAGATCAATTGATGGGATTTCACTCTTAAGTGCATGCCTACTAAGATCAATTGATGGAATTTCACTCTTAAGTGCATGCCTACTAAGATCAATTGATGGAATCTCACTCCTAAGCGCATGTCTACTAAGGTCAACCTTTGGAATTTCATTCTTCTTTGCATAGTCTGAAAGGTCAACTTTTGGGATTTCAGATTTCTTAGCAAAAGGAGAAAGATCAACTCTTGGGATCTCACTCTTCTTCGCATAGTCTGACAGATCAATTTTTGGAATTTCACTTTTCTTAGCAAAAGGCGAAAGATCAACTCTTGGGATTTCACTCTTCTTTGCATAGTCTGACAGGTCAACTTTAGGAATTTCAGATTTCTTAGCAAAAGGAGAAAGGTCAATCGATGGGATCTCACTCTTTAGTGCATGTCTGCTGAGGTCTACCTTAGGAATTTCACTCTTCTTAGCATAGTCTGAAAGATCAACTCTTGGAATCTCTACTTTCTTAGCAAAGGGAGAAAGGTCAATCATTGGAATCTCACTCTTAAGAGCATGTCTACTGAGGTCCACTTTCGGAATCTCACTCTTCTTAGCGTAGTCAGAAAGATCTACCTTAGGAATTTCACTCTTCTTGGCATAGTCTGAAAGATCAACTCTTGGAATTTCAGATTTCTTAGCAAAAGGAGAAAGGTCAATCTTTGGAATTTCAGTCTTAAGTGCATGTCTGCTTAGGTCTACCTTAGGAATCTCGCTCTTCTTTGCGTAATCAGAAAGGTCCACCTTAGGGATCTCGCTCTTCTTAGCGTAACCAGAAAGGTCAACTCTTGGAATCTCTACTTTCTTAGCAAAGGGAGAAAGATCAATTCTTGGGATATCTGACTTCATGGCCAAAGAAGACCATTTCTTATCAATATCTTTGAATTTATTATGAATATGAGAATCTTCGTATCTCACAGTATCGCTAAATTCTTTTCTTTCAAACCACCATCTGAATAAGTACCCGATGATTCCAGCACAAAGTAACATAACAATGATTTCAAGTAATCTAGAACCGTTGTCTATTAGTCCAAAATTTTCATACATAACGCTCTCCCCTTATATATATTTACTACTTAGTAATTAATTCAACTCTTCTATTAAGTGCACGCCCTTCAAAAGTTGAATTCGTTGCTGCAGGTGAATTCTCACCTTTAGATTCAACTGTAATAAGCTCTTGTGGAATACCATAACTAGCAAGGATATTTCCTATGACCTTTGCTCTTTTTAACCCTAGCGTATAGTTTCCTGCCTCTGCACCAAGGTTGTCTGTATGACCTAAGACAGCGACGGATTTAATGGCACCGGACTTGTACCTTTCAGAAACCTCTTTCAAAAAGTTTAGAACTGTTGCACTTTCATTTGAAGCAGAAGAATTAAGTGCATAGTAGATTGTCTGGTTATTTATTTTGAAAGTATCAACAACCTTATTTTCTACTTTGAATGCAGCACCTTTATAGAAGGAGTCATACTTTGTGAATGTACCTTGGTCAGCATCAATATAAGTTGCTCTTAGGGTTGTTGCAGCATTAATTCCTTGTGCCTTTAGGAGTGCATCAATATTGCTTGCTCTCTTGAGGCCTAGGGCTTCGGTTTCATTCTTGTAGTAACGCCCCTCGACAATGAGCTCTTGGTTTTTGGTCAGTCCATTTTCAGAGATACCCTGAAGTACCGGGTAAGCACTAATTAGGTTGGTGCTTAAGTTAACATTAGTCTGATTTGGCTTGAAGTAGATCTCTTCAAAGTGATTATTAGCAACGGCCTTGGGCTTCGCGCATTCTTTATATATAGCGCACACATACCAGTCACCCGCTACGAAGACCAGTGCGAAGGATAGAATAAGGAGGGCAATGAGCCATAGGGGTCCACTTTTCTTGTAGTGCCTAGTCCTGTAGATGTTAACCTGACTTAAATTTTCCATACTATCCTCTTTTTTTTGTTTAATTAAAGGGTAAGTTGTAGTTTAATGGAGTCTTAGATTAATGAAGCTAAGTTATCCAATTCAACTGTTCTTATTAGTAAATTCTTAATGTCTGTTAAAGTAATAAAATTTACTGCACAATGTCAAGACGCGGTGCTTTAGATATTCACCCTCAAATTTAAGAATGAAGAAAATACAGTATGGCCAGTTGCGTTTTACCGAACACAACCCTTTTTAATTGAGAGTGTATAGCCGCTATGGATTTTTTACCGATTCACCTTCTTATCAGGAACTAAAAGGTCAACGGATAAACAGAGCAGGGTTTAATGACGTTATAATAATTACTTTTATTCTCAACAGTTACAATAATTCAAGATACTGATACATGATGAAGTATCTTTATTTAATCTTAATTTATTTATTCTTATCTTGTGAAAAAAGCTCAGGTCCGCCTGAAGGAAAACTGATCGCTTCTTTCTCCACTGCGAATAGTTCAAAGTTGTGGAGAACAGGTCAGGTTATTAATATCACCTTTTTAAATGGTTCTCCATTGCAGATAGAAAGGGTTAAAGAGGTTTCAAGGGAATGGTTACTCTACGCTAATTTAGAGTTTCGCTTTGTTTCATTAGGGGTAGCTTCCCATATTCGTATTACTTTTGATCACAATAATTATGGTAAGGGCTGGTCTTTAGTTGGAGCTCTTAGCCCCAGAGTTTCTGATATACCGACGATGAGTCTATCGAGTGTTATGGGCATAGAGGGGAGGTATCTGATTCTTCATGAGTTCGGTCATGTTCTAGGCTTAGATCATGAACATCTTAATCCTGATGAATTGGGCGTGCGCTTTAAGGCGAATAAAGTTCAAGATTTTTGTGAAAGCAAACAAGACATGACCTATGCTCAATGCCTTAAGAATTACTTCACTAAAAAAGAGAAGAATGATTTGAATTCGTCCTACGATAAGTACTCCATAATGAATTATCCTTTGGAGCAAAAACTTTTAGAAAGTCATTCTCCTTATCCTAAAATTATAAGAGGAGAGCTCTCTCTCTTTGATAAGATGGCCGCAATCAAGATGTATCCCAACAAAATTAGCCTGAGTGATGTCGCTAAAGAACATCAGGTGACAATTAGAACAAAGTTTGTTTTAGGTGGTTCGTGCGGCTTGATTGAGTATGGAGACTTGCTAGACGAGAGAACATTCTTTGAGGATTGTTTACCTGGGCAATGGAGCTTTGGCTTCCTTACACCGTTCAATGATATTCTTCCCCTTAGGAGTGGGAATCAAGGAGAGAGTTGTTTTGAATCTGTAGATGAAGCACTCTTTAGTGCTTCTGAAGTTTCTCAATGCCAAGAAGAAATGGTCGGGACTTCTTTTGTTATTCCTAAAGTTGTATCAGTTCAAGAGGCCATAAAAGATGTACTACGGCAGAAGGATTCTCTCAAGGCCAGCATGCTGGTTGATGAGTTAGGCTTTTGTAGAATGGAAACAAGTTTATTGAGTCTTATAGTGGAGCGATGCAGAGAAGAGGATAGACCAACTATTCAAGTTAAATGGAAAAATGATACTAGCACTTTTTATTACTTTACTCTTTCGAAAGAGGGTAAGTTTAATTTCTTATATAGTTTCTTCTATGAAGGGCAGGGACTTCACTGCAATTTCAATTATGATTTACCTCAGTTTCATTGCTTTGGCTTTAAAGGTAAAAGTTGGCTTGAAGGCAGCTTCCAATTCGACGGAAGTATTGAATATAATGATTTCATTGGTTTTTTAAAAAATCTTAGGTAGGGAAAGTCTATTCTGTGAAAAACTTGGTATCAGTGTTGAATTTTATCTAGATGAAATTCATCAATTCAGCCAGGATGAGGTATAGTATAGGAGGTGTCTGCGTAGATTGGGAAAATAATTAAGGAGATTCAATGAATTCGGTAAACCCTATGAATGGGGAAGTTATCAAAGAATATACTAAATACTCTAATGAGAAAATCTCATTACTTATCGACCAATGTCATGATGCTTTTCTTACTTGGCGGAAAAGTGACTTTTCAAAACGATCTTCAGTTCTTTTAAATGTGAAAGATAACTTATTAAAGAATAAGAGTCAGCTTGCTGATCTAATGGCGCAAGAGATGGGAAAGCCTCTTTCAGAAGGAGTCTCGGAGATAGAAAAATGTGCTTGGGTTTGTGAATACTATGCTGAAAATAGCAAACAGTTTTTAGCACCTAAGTCTGTTGAAACAGATTATTCTAAAAGTGAAATTCACTTTTCTCCTATTGGTACTGTATTAGCCGTGATGCCTTGGAACTATCCTTTTTGGCAAGTCTTTAGGTTCTTAGCTCCGGCGATTATGGCCGGAAATTCTGCTCTACTTAAGCATGCTAGTAATGTGAGTGGTTGTGCTTTAGAGATTGAAAGAATTCTTGAAGAGTCTGGAATACCTAAGTTTACCTTTGTAACTTTACTGGCAGATAAGGAGCAGATTAAAGAGGTTGTCGGGAATCCTAAAGTTAGAGCTGTTACATTAACAGGTAGTACCGTTGCGGGTAAGTCAGTTGCAGAAACAGCTGGTTCTTATTTGAAAAAAACGGTGCTCGAATTAGGTGGCAGTGATGGCTATATTATTTTAGATGATGCCAATATAGTTGAAGCTGCTAAGTTGTGTGCAAAGAGCCGGCTATTGAATAATGGTCAAAGTTGTATATCTGCAAAAAGATTTATTGTAATGAGTACTATTTACGATGCCTTTCTTATTGAATTGAAAAAAGAAATGGAGAGTAAAATCATGGGTGATCCGAAAGAATCTAGTACAGACTTAGGTCCTATGGCGAGAACTGATTTAAGAGATGAACTGCACCTACAAGTAAAAGAGTCGATAGGAAAGGGAGCAAAGTGTTTACTCGGCGGGGAAATTCCTGAAAAGATGGGAGCCTTTTATCCCCCAACTATTCTAGCAGATGTTTCCAGGGAGATGCCCGCATATTCTGAAGAACTCTTTGGCCCTGTGGCATCAGTGATTAGAGTAAACTCAATTGATGAAGCCATTTCGGTAGCGAATGACACTTCATTTGGATTAGGAAGTGCAATTTTTACGCAAAATACATCCCTTGCTTTAGAAATAGCAACCTCTAAAATAGATGCTGGTGCATGCTTTATTAATGACTTTGTTAAGTCAGATCCAAGATTACCTTTTGGAGGAGTTAAAGAGAGTGGTTACGGGAGAGAATTGGCACATTTTGGAATACATGAGTTTGTTAATGTTAAGACTATTTGTATTAAGTAATAGTTGAACTACTGAGAAAGTGCAGCCTAGGGGTTATTCGCGTGCTGAGAATTTAAAGTATGGAAACTGAAGTTGAAGTGATTCAGACTTTTGGTAGATAGAGAATTGAGCCTTTAGCAATGCCACTTGATTCAATATGACCAGTTATATTTTTACCATTTAGATTTTTAAAAACTATATGGGTATGTATATTGGTTCCTGGGTGAGTCAACCTGCCGGTGCTATTAGGAGCAAAAATTCCGACCATAAGCCCTTTTTGTCTATTAAGAAATTTCTTATATGGTTTTTTATGAGGAGGAAGTGGAATCTTATTTAAGTGAGCATGAACCGGGCATGCTCCATTTATTACATGAGTATGCAGATTTATAAAATCACCTTTGACTTTAAACATTAAGCTTTTTTTACTTTGTGGAGTTTCATTTTCAACTTTTTCACTAAGCCAAATTTCAAAATCTTGTTTACTCATATCTTTGTCAACTTTGATTTCTTTCCAGCTTTTTACCTTCGTTGCAATTAACATTGTTGCTTGGGTCTTTTTCTGTGTTTCAAGTGGTACGGCCTCACCTGATTCATTTACAATAGTTGCAATGACATCACCATTAATGATTGTAACTTCCCCTTCAAGCTTTTCTATGGCACCTATACCTATATAATCTTTTGAATTGGTGAAGTTATTTAAACTGACACGTCCCTGGTGCTGCTGTCTGCCTATCGCTGCATGCATTGAGCCGTATTGTTCAATCTTCGAAGTTGTCGAACATGAAATTACAGATATTAAAAATGAAATTATCGTAAATAAGTATGTTTTCAATTATTTGCTCCAGTGGTGTATTCATTTTTCAAACTAAGGGGGTCTTCTTGTGCTCTTAGTATTAGTCTCTATTTATCCAGATTTCTAATTTTTTTATCAGTAGTTAGTGTTTTAAAAAATGCCTTTATGTCTTGAATGAAATCAGGGGTGACTTTTTCATCTAATTGATGATAGGCCATAAGAGTAATCGCCTCATCAATCGTTTTAATTGAGCCGTCGTGAAAGTATGGAGCTGTTTTCATAACGTTCCGAAGTGATGGAACCTTAAACACCTTTTTATCATCCTTGTCTTTGGTCACATTATATCTGCCCAAGTCATGCGTCTTATATTCATTTATGGCACCAAGTAATTGATAGTTATTACCACCGAGTAAAGAACCACTATGGCAAGATACACAGCCTTTATTCATAAACCTTTTTAAACCTCTTTTTTCTTGTTGGTTTAAAGCACTTATATCGCCTTTTAAAAATAGATCAAACCTTGATGGAGTAACTAATGTTTTCTCATATGCACCAATTGCCACACCTATGTTGTTAAAGGTTAGTGACTTTTTTTGTTCAGGAAAAGCAGTAGTAAATGCCTTTATATAATCTGAATTAGAGCTAAGCTTTTTAACAACATCTTCCTTTGTCTTCATACCCATTTCAACGGGGTTAAGGATTGGCCCTAGAGCTTGTTCTTCAACATTCTTTGCCCTTCCATCCCAAAACTGAGCGCTATGGAGTGATGAGTTAAAAGTTGATGGCGAGTTTCTATCGCCGCGTTTGCCTTCGTGACCTGGCGATGTCGGTTCATTATCAACACCAAAAAGATCTACACGATGGCAAGTGTTACATGACATCTGATTATTGATAGAGAGTCCCTTTTCGAAATAAAGCCTTTCTCCAAGGGCAATAAGATCTTTGTATTTAGTTTTATCTATATGAGTATCTGGAAGAGGTGAGAAATACTCCTTTACCTCTTGTAGGTCAACTTGAGCTAGTTTTTCTTTGCCTCTTTTATTCTTCTTCCCCTCTCTCTTTGCCCATGAAGGGTGCGAGATTGAAGCTGTGATTAAAAAAAGTACTAATAATCCAAAGTTTGTATTTTTCATAGTTTATCCTGTGTATCCGTTTAACATTGCATTCCAGTACATAAATGGAATTCCATATTTCTTGGCCAAAAACATCGAGTACCTCTCCTTTGATTGATCAAAGGGAAATGACTCCATAGGGTTACCATCGTAATC
>CALHBL010000010.1 GCA_937930825.1 uncultured Bacteriovoracaceae bacterium | reverse complement strand
TTCGACTTTTCGAACTAGTCATAGAGAAGCTGGACGGCAGGGTGACTTGCCAGTACTATTAATAAACCATCTGTTTAGCGATCATTTATTAGCGCTAGCGTATATGCCACCAGATATTGTCCACGTCTATATAGAATCTCTTCGCAATGAAATTGCAGCGGGAAGAGACCCCAAGCAGTTGCCCCCTAAGAAGCATGAGTTTCAGTTTTGGATATGACTCTCTTCTTGGCCCTGTGTTTTTCTTCTTTGATTCTCTATACTTTTCTAAGTAAGAAAACCTCTCACTTCTATAAAGAAAAGTTGCCCCAAGACTGGCTCATAGATAGCATGAATCTCTTTATCCAAGGAACTCTTGTTCCTGTGATCCAAACTTATATTCTCTACAGGCTCTTTAAAGAACTCATGCCTAGTTTAAATAAATCCCTTGATATCCCCCTGCTCGCTTCCTTTCTCATCAATTTCATCTTCATCGACTATTTCTACTATTGGAATCACCGCCTTCTTCATAAGAAGAAAACTCTTCCCATTCATATTGTCCATCACACGGCCACAAGAATGGATGTCTTTGCCACTTCAAGAAATACTCTTTGGACTTCCTTCTTCATTATCTATATTTGGATCAATGCCCTCTTTATTTTCTTGTTAAAAGATCCGACCGGCTATATCGCAGCGGCAACTTTAACAGCAGCTCTAGATTGCTGGCGCCACAGTATGGCCTTTAATCCTCGCTATCAAAATCTTCTCTCTAGCAAGCTAGGCCTTATCACGCCCATTGATCATTCTTGGCACCACTCCATGAAACTTAATTTCAACTTTGGCGCTAATCTTAATATTTTTGATCGGCTCCACGGCACTTACCTCTATCAAAGTGATTATCCCGAGCAGCTAGGCCTTAGAACAAAGCTTGGCCTCTTCCAAAAACTCTTCTACCCCTTTGAGAAAGAACGATGACTCTATTAGCAAGACTCTTAAGCTTATTCCCCCTCTCATGTGCAGTCTTTAT
Source organism: uncultured Bacteriovoracaceae bacterium (assembly GCA_937930825.1). Lineage (GTDB taxonomy): Bacteria > Bdellovibrionota > Bacteriovoracia > Bacteriovoracales > Bacteriovoracaceae. The sequence continues at coordinate 2,513 of CALHBL010000010.1, read as the reverse complement.
GCTCCTCTCATTAAGAAGAATCATTTTAGATCCATCGGCCCTCAACTTTTCTCTCTTTTTGGCCAGCTGCTACCTCTATCCACTCCTGGCCTTTCGCCTCCATAACCTCTTCTTTCCTTTAAAGGAAGGAGCTTTTAACCTGGCCCAAAAGAAATATAGTCCTTGGTGGGGCTCTTTTAAAATTCAAGAAATTTACTACCAGATCCCCCAACTAGAATACCTCCTTCATCTTATACCAGGCCTCTACAGTTTCTGGCTGCGGCTATGGGGCAGTAAAATTGGCAAGGGAGTTATTTGGACTCCCAATGTAGAAGTCAATGATCGCGGCCTAATGAGAATTGGGGATGGCGTGGTGACGGGGCACAAGTGCCACTTCATCTGTCATGTCATTTGGCCTAAGAAAGATGGCCTGCTTCTTATTGTAAAGAGAATAACCCTCGACTCCCATGCCTTCATTGGCGCAGGCTCTAAGTTTGGGCCTGGAGTGATTGTGGAGGAAAGAGTTTGTATTCCTGCACTGACGCAAGGTCTACCTAAGCAGCACTTTAGAAAAGATAAAGAAACCTAATGCTCACTATTATTCGCTAGCTCATTAAAGTCACATACTCTCTTCGCTATAGAGCTTTTAGTTTATAGGAAGATCTAATGTCACCTGTTATCTGGTTGGGAAGAAACCTCTCGTTTTGTTGCCGGCCACTTAAGCTCAAATGAAGCCCTTTTGCCAGTCAAGAATTCAGGCGAAAGACCTTATTACCTCTTACTTTCTGAAGCACCAAGATCCAACGAAGAGATAATGCCCAAGACCTCTATCAACTTAGCTCTCATCGAAACCTCGTAATCTCTAATTTGGACAGAGCTTTGGTTAATTACCTCTACCAGAATCGTCAATTTTTATAAGGGGATCAAAAAAGACAATTTATTCTTCACAGAAAAGGTCATCATTTAAAACTCATTGAATCTACTCTTGAGTATACTCAAAGTATTTTAGACAAAAGCCTTAAGAATAAACATGATTCTGGGCAGTTATAAATAATGTCAATAAAGTATACGACCAATGCCTATTTTTCAAGCTCTCTGTATTGAACCTCTATTCTTGATAAGCTTAGAAAAAAAACTTAGGGAATTTATGAAAACGACGCTTGGCCTTATTTTTCTCATCATATTAAGTAGCTGCCTTGAAAAAAGGAGTGTTATTAATAAGCCTAGTAAAACTACCAATTCTATCGTTGAGGATTCACCCTTAACAAAGCTCGCTAAAAAATCAAAGATAACCTGCCTAGAGAGTTCTTGCCCCAGTAATATCGGTATCGTCGCTATAAGATTCAACCGTGGTTTTAACAAGTGTAACTTTATCGAACTTAGCAATTCATCTGCTCTATTGAGCACTCACTGCCTTGATGAGAACTCAATTATGACTCAAACCTGTCCAGAGGATATGGCCTTCTTGCTTCCTAGTGGAGTAGTTAAGAATTGTCATGGAATTCTATCTATTAAAGGAAAAATAGTTGAGATTAAAACATCTCCTCGAAGTCAATCACAGGTGATGAAAATTCCCACGGCAACAAAAATAGAAAACGGTGACCAGATAACTATATGGAAAAATGATTTTACACCGGGAAGCTTTGACTCTGAAATGAGATCTGTTAAATGTGAAGCGCAGCTTGGATCGTTACTGAAAGTTTTTTCTAAGTCTATACTCTCGCAAGAGCTAAGCGCATTTGATTGTTCTACAAAGGAAGGTAACTCTGGAGCTCCGGTCTTTAATAAAAAAGGGCAGTTAATAGGAATAATTGAATCAAAAGTTGACAGTGATAATATAGGCAACCTTTATCAGGATTTAGTAAAAGAGAACTCAAACGATGATTATCTGCAGTTAACGACTTTCTCTAATGTAGGTTGTTTTCAAAATATTTGTGACCCAAAGAATGTACTAGAAGAAAACTTATTAAATAAAATTAAAAACATCAACTTTCTCAATTCATTTTTGAGCGACCCCTCAAATAAAATGACCTTACTACGACTCATTAAGTATGAACTTGGCAAAATGACCGTAAGTATTTACATGCAAGAGTCCTTTGTAAACACAGCAGGAAAAACAGAATATGGCGATAGCTATATTTGCGAAACCGATACAATCATTAATAAATATGGACAGATAAAAACTATCAAAATTAACTACTGTGACAAAAGGAAATCATGAAATTGAAGTGCGGGCGTTTTCTCGGACACCTACATACTAAGCTAAGTTCCTGAATATTGGTCAGCTCTCCATTAGTGCTAAAATAGCACAGGAGCTGATTATGGCAAGAAAACCAAGAAAAACCTTTTCTAAGAAAATTAAAGACAAAGCTGTTGATGACTACATCTCTGGAGCTAAAACAGTACAGCAGATCGCTCAAGATATTGAATGTGACCCTCAACTGATCTATCGGTGGAAGGTTGCTCGAACAGAAAAAGCCAAAGGGATTCGTATCGAGGAGCTTGTAAGCAAAAGGATGCAACAAGGCCATGGC
>CALHBL010000009.1 GCA_937930825.1 uncultured Bacteriovoracaceae bacterium | reverse complement strand
TAACTATTATGACAATTGGATTCCTAAGCGCTGCTAGCTTTGGCCATCATATGGAGAATATCAATGGCCGCATTGCCATTGCCCCCGAAAAGGTTTCGACTTTTACGGCCATTCCAAGTGAGGAGCTAGAAGAGTTTTGTGGCCGGGCAAGTTCCTATATTGAAAACTTTCATCATAGTCTTGAGCAAAATAATTGCTTAGAAGATATGGATAGCTCAGGGACTTGCTTGTCCATCAAGAGGATCTACAAGAGGCTTGCGAGTGCTCCTGGTGCCATTGGAACTGATCTTGAAGCAAAGCTGACCATGGGCCTTCATGCTCCAGTTTTTGAGGAATTGGATATTTCTAAAATTGCCAATGAACTTGGAAAAGATCAGGATCAAGTGATCAATGCCACTTCCTTAACAATGAAGAGTCTAAGGGAAATCAATTCAGTATTTTCAAATCCAGGAAATTTTAAAATGGCCATGCAAGTCGTTGGGATAACTCCTGGTATGAGTATGGAGGGTGGAAAAGTTATCTTCAATGATAGACTTTCGGCCTGTGCCTTTGAGACCAAGGAATTAAGCATTAGTGGTACTATTGAAGTTGAAGGTCAAGTGATTGATTCAATTCCCAAAAGTGCTACAGACTTTCTTCTTAAATTAAAAGGATCTCTTAAAGAAGCCTATCTTAATCATGAAGAGTTAAGTGACCCTGAAGTTGACTCCCACCTTAGAGGCTTTGAACTTATGGGCCTTGGTCTTGACCTTGCTCACTTAGAAAAAGAACTCAAAGAAAGTAGAGTTTTAGCTAAATTTCAAAAAATGAAACCATTTGGTTTTATGGATTCATGGTGGAAGCATTTCTACCGAACTGATCCTCAAAGAGGAGTGGTCAAATTTAGAGATCTTTCAACTGAGAAGATTAAAGAGCTCTACCCTACTCAAGTTTATAAAATCCATTCAAATGCCAAATTTGAATTAACAAAAGGTAAATTCTAATGAAGAGCTTTCTTATTTACCTCTTCTTGTTTTTCTTCCTTTCCTCCTGTGGTGGAAATGGAGCTCCATCCCAAGAGGAGCCCTCTCCAGGGCCTTCTGTAAGTGTTAACCAAGAGGATGATAAAGAACCACCAGAGTGTTTTACTTCTGTAATGGGCAATAGCGAGCTGACCTTTAATGACAAGAGAGATTTCTTTGAACAGGTCAGAAGAATTCCCAAGAACTGTCAAAGCGAAGATGAATTTAAAAGGCTTAATGCCTTTCTTAGGCAAAAATTAAATAAAGATAAGAATTACTTTAAAGAGATTGAAGAGATTTTCAATTTAAAAGGAGAATAGAAATGAAAAAAATAGTACTTATATCAACTTTTCTAGGACTTAATATCCTATCAACTAATGCGAGTGACTTTGGGTTTTCTCCTATCGGCATTGGTGGCAGTAAACCCATCTTTGATCCTTGTCTCTTCATTAATGCAAAAGAAGAGAAAGCGAGTGCAAGCCCTTGGAATATATACTTTCCTGACAATGGTAATTCTTCTAGTTCTACAACTATTGAACCTAACCAAGCAAAGAAGCAGGCCATCATTATAAAAATCATGGACCATCTCTCCTCTATTATAGATTTTAAGGGACAGGTGACAACTTTTCTTGAAGAAAATAGAGAAATTTATGGTCAGTATGCTTCACTTAAAGAACAGAAGGTACTCCTTGAAAGCAGAATCCTTCGGCTAGAACGAGAAAGAAAAGAAGTTAAATCTGAAGCTCAAAGAAATACCGCCCTCATCTCTTCAGACCACGGCAATAGAGAGATACAAAGAATAATCGATGCAATCAAAGAGCAATTAAATGAAGATCTTGCCAGAATAGATCAAACTCTTAATCGCTCTAAAGAGAAGAGAATACAAGTAGAAGATGACTACTTCGAAGTCTACTCACAATGGGCCCCTTTTCAAGAGTACCTTCTACAGCTTGAAAATTTAGAGGCCAATCTCATGAAATCTTTAAAGACTCTCAAAGAGATAGAAAGTGCCCCAAGTTCTTCTAATAACAGCGGTACCTACTATGGAAGGATTAATGACTTTTCAGATATCATCACTACCCCCACAGGCTATAATGATAATGGAACAGTCAACATAGACTGGTACAAAAAACTGAAGGACAAATGTAAGTGGGGTTCTCCTTTATAAGATAGAATAGGATTAATGCCTTACTCTTAAAAAGGGTAAGGCCATATCCCTAAAAGAGAGACGACCATAAATTGGTCCTTACTTCACTTTGGACAGCTAAATAATTTGGCCCTTAGAAATATACTTCCACTCACCTATAGAAAGGTCATTCACCGTGACCTTGCCCACTCTCCCGCGCACAAGCCGCAAGCAAGGAAAGCCAACGGCCGCGCACATTCTTCGCACCTGTCTATTTCTTCCCTCAGTGAGAATTATTTCAACCCAAGTTGTTGGGATATTCTTTCGCGATCTTATGGGCGGATCTCTTTCGGGTAATACAAAATCAGTGAGGATCTTCACTTTGGCGGGCTTTGTTATATAGTTTTGAATTTTAAGGCCTCTTTTAAAATCTTTAAAAGACTCTAGTGTGGGCGCACCTTCGACCTGAACAAAGTAAGATTTTTCTTTATTTGATTTAGGATCTGTTAATTTTTTTTGAAATACTCCGTCATCCGTGAGGACGAGCAGGCCTTCGGAATCTTTATCCAACCTTCCAGCGGCATAGACACCTTCAGGTAATCCAAATTCGGATAGAGTTCTGTGCTGCTCACTGGTTGTAAACTGACTCAGAACACCAAAGGGCTTATAGAAGATAATATACTTTTTGATAGTGACCTGCGAAATTAGAAAGCCTAGGTAAGAAATCCTACCTAGGCCGATTTTTAATTTTTAAATAAGACCTGCGGCCTTAACTGAATCTCTCTCTTCTTTAAGTTCAGTGAGAGTTGTCTGGAACTTCTCAGTTCCAAAGTCATTATGGGCAACGCCTTCGACAACTTTAACCACTCCATTTTCTGTACGGCAAGGATAAGAGAAGATAAGCCCCTCATCAACTCCATACTGTCCTTGAGAAGTTAAACACATTGAATATGTTTCTCCAGCAGCAGTATCGTGAGTTAAATTATAAATTCCATCTACAGCGGCATTAGCTGCTGAAGCTGCAGAAGAAGCGCCTCTGGCCTCAATAATAGCAGCTCCTCTTTTTTGAACTGTTGTGATGAAATCACCCTTGAGCCAGTCATGATCAGAAATCACTTCTGTTGCTGGTTTCCCACCAATCTTAGCATTAAAGGAATCTGGGTATTGAGTTGCTGAGTGATTACCCCAAATGGTCATATTAGAAACTGAAGTGATATCGACTCCTGCTTTTTGCGCTAGCTGAGTACGATCACGATTTTCATCAAGCATCGTCATGGCAAAGAAGTTGCTCTTAGGAA
>CALHBL010000008.1 GCA_937930825.1 uncultured Bacteriovoracaceae bacterium | reverse complement strand
CAAGAATTGAAAACTCACCTAAAGACTTAAATACCCGGATGGTATAAAGACCCAAGGTACGCGCCGCTAGGCGTGCTGCTTGAGTTCCTCTCCAGAAGCGGTATAGAGTCCTCCTGTTTGAGCTTTCAAGAATTGAAAACTCACCTAAAGACTTAAATACCCGGATGGTATAAAGACCCAAGGTACGCGCCGCTAGGCGTGCTGCTTGAGTTCCTCTCCAGAAGCGGTGTCTAGATTTTTGACGGCCGTGATCAATTTTATAGAGCTCCCTTTAACTAGAAATCATACAGCACAACCTAACCTACCGAAAAGACGTTCTTAACCCTAGGACAATCCCGAGTGCAGCACTCAAGTAAATGGCACGACTTGTGCAACTTAATACTTACAAACTTTAGAGAGTTTAAAACACTAGGAGAGATTATGAAAAACTTAACGGCTTACAAATTAAAACCAATTGCTAAGAAAGTTAGCATATTTGCACTTACTCTACTTATGATTGCATCTTGTGGCTCAGATAATAAAACGAGCTCAAGCAATACTAATTCAACAGGGACGTCTCCAATAGGAAGCGGAAACCCTATACTTATTGACCCAGGCACACCTCAGCACGCCACTTGGTCTAACCTTAAAGGTCAAATAACTTGCCCCATGGGACGAGCCGCAGACATGGCCTTCATTGCAAACCCTAATACTGGAGAGCTCACTCAAGGTCAGGTTGCTGGTACTTCCCAGAGTACTTACTTTGGTAAATCAACTCATGGTGACTTGATGTTTATAGACAGATTAACCGATTCAACAGGGCAAACAGCTTATAATATTGTCCTCTCTTATTGTGTCTACCAAGATAGTTACGCCCAATATATTGGTCCAAATGCTGGCATGACAAACTTTGTCGCTCATGGCATTTCACTAGGCCCAGATAAGGGGTGCCCTTCAAGAAATATTACGACTGGGAATGTACAATTCATTAGTCCTAACTTTGACACTTACGTACCTTATAATATCCACTATCAACCAATAACACTTGGTAACGAGTGCTTTTAATAAACAAGTAATACCCCGACCTAAGGAATAGGGTCAACTCTCTACTCTCTAAGGCGAGGGGTGAAGTTTACTTCACCCCTCACTTTAAAAAAAGAGAGAGAATAATCAAAGTAGTGATGGTTCGATTTTAGTACGTTTTTTTATGTATTTTTCAATACCGATAGCGACTGCGCGAGCGTAGCGTTTTTGAAAAGTAGTTCCCATAATTTTTCGAAGCTCTCGTGAGTTAGAAAGAAAGCCTACTTCCAATAAAATTGCTGGCCTCTTTGTTAAGGCAAGCACATAGAAAAGCCCAGGTTTCACACCGCGGTCTTTTAACCTATACCTCTTTCCCACCAGTCCAAGTATTTCCGAGTGAACATTAACAGCTAAAGACTTGGAGCTTTTAACGGTTCTATCAATAACCAAATCCATTAAGATATTGTTTATAATCAGCTCTTCACCTCTTAAATTCTTATTTTCAATATCTTCAACTTTCTTCACTACAGAGTCTTTGTGATTATTGAGGTAGTAGGTCTCAAAACCTCTAGGCTGATTCTTTCTAGATGAATTCACATGAACACTAATGAATATATCTGCCTTAATCTTCTCAGCGAGGTCGGCCCGCTCTGCCAAAGTAACTGTACGATCAACACTTCTTGTTAAATAACTATTAAACTTCCGTTTTCCAAGTTCATAGTGAATTTTCTTAGCTAGGGAGAGGGCTATATCTTTCTCTTTAACAGGCTTCCACTTCCCTTTCTTTATAAATATTTTTGATTCCGCTCCATTATCTTCGCCACCATGGCCGGGGTCGATCAATATAGTAAAACCCAGTACAGGCTTAAGGATGATAGTGAATAGGGATAGTAGTAGTAGCTTCTTCATCAGTATATTTTTCTCAACTCATGCGTAGGAAAGTAGTATGAGAGTATTTGTTTATAATCCCATCCTCTGTCAGCTAAGTCGAGGGCCCCAAGCTGACACATTCCAACCCCATGACCTAGGCCACTCCCCTTGATCCTAAAGAGGACTCTAGCTTGACCGGCCCCCTCCAATGTAACTTTGAAATTATTAGAGGGCACTTTAACTCTGCCAAAATATCTGCGAAAGAGTGACTTCTTTATTGAGAACATCTTATCCCCTAAGTAGAAACGAAATTTACGGCTAAACTTCTTATCTGGAACTATTTGAATTTTCTTTTTTAAAAGCCGAACAATTCGGTCACTCATTAGCTTCTTTTTGACTCCCCACTTTAAAAAGCGCTTTATTCGCTTTAAAGAAAAAGTATTGTCGTAATCTCTACTTCCATGATCTTTACAAAAAGGACATACGACAGACTCATAATTTCTAACATTATTTATCCACACCTGATCAGGCCTCAGTGTCTTTCCTCCACATTTCGCATGAAAGAAGGCGGGGGCGACTCTCCCCTTTGAGTCAGCAAGAATTTGCCCCTTAGTTAATTCAGCGGCCATTTCTGTATTGAGATTAGAATCAAAGTAGTTGCCAGAAACCTGATGCTTCTCAGAGCTCTCCAAGTGGTAGTAAGTTTCATGGCCCGCTTCTTTCTTAACCTGCCCGCTGCGCATCTTATGAATAGCATAGCTACGAGCAGCAATAGCTTGGGCCTTCAGCGCCTCCACGGGCCAAGCTGAATTCATCTCCCTTGAGAGTAAACTCGATATATAAGTGTCTAAAGCAGTTTCATGGACAACATCACAGCTATCATTTCTTGCAGAGGTTACAACATGGAGTAACCCCTTATACTTATCCTTACTAAGAGAAATAAGGCCAGTACTAGAACCAAGGGAGGCCAACAAAGTCGGCCGTTTAAAGCGGCTTGCTCTTTTCAAATTTCTACAATTAAATTTTATAGCTTTTCTTCCCTTAAATATCTTCATTGAATTATCGGGGTGAAATTTTCTTTTTAAATCAGTTCCTGTGATAAGAACACTCTTCAATGACCTCTGCACTAAAACCCGTATCTGTGGTTCAACGTTCTGTGCAATTGCTTTACTTCTTCCCTTCTGGAGAAGTTTTCCATACACATGAGCATTCCCTGCACAGAGATCAGTGCATAGTATAGAAAACCATAAGAATTTAATTACTTTTATCAAAGGAAGACGCATCCTTGGTCTATCTATAGCTTCTCCATCCTGGAAAAGTTAATACTCTATCATTCTACCGATTAATCGGAGTGAACTCAATGATTACTCAGTAAAAGGGTCAGAAACTTAGAGCCTCTTCATCACTTTTTGAAGATCAAGCCATGCTGAGCGTTTCATATTAGGGTTAATTTGTAGAATATCGGGGTGAAAGACCGGAAAGATGGCCAATTTAGTCTCTCTTTCTCCGCCTTCAAGAATGAGTTGGAACTCCTGACCATGAATACGCGAGAGCCTCTCCTTCCTGCCTAAGATTAGATTTGTGGCCATAGCACCAAGGGAGACAATCACCACATCTTCCAATGGAGAAACTTTATTTAATACCTGATTCCATTGCAAGGAAGCTACTTGCTTATCCTTCTCCAAGAATACTCTTGTGAAGCTATTAGCTTTTAACTTCATAGCAACGACCATTTTACTCAGAAGATCGGCTTGAGGCTCATCTTCATTAAAGTCCTTTGGTCTCTCCCCTACGAAGATGGTTTTCAATGACTCAATAGTATACTCATCAACCCAAAGAGCAGGGTGCTCTTCTTTAATATCTTCACAGCTAATTGATATACTTTCTTTCTTAGTTATCTCTTCAGCTGAGAATTTTACGGCACTGTCTGGTCTTGCTGCAATTTTTTCATCCACATACTTATCAAGCGAACTAAAAACCTTGTTCTTTTCATTGGGCACTCCTGGCTTTGTTGCAGGGGCCACTCCCGGAATAGGGAATGAGCTTGGGGCCTTCTTGCTAACAAATTGGCCTTCAACAGGCGTTCGACTGACGAATACCTGAGAGAATAAAGCTTGAGCGTAGCTTGGAAAGGGAAATGCACCCTTTCTCCTATTTTCATTCAAAGATTTTCTAAGCTTAGTATAGGAAGTATCTGACATATTTTATCGGGAACCTTATGAGGTAAGTGGTAGTTTCCTCCTGTATTACCTGTAATCTGCTGATCTTGTAAAGATTCACCGCCTTTAAGTCGAATAATTACTACCTGCAACCGGTCTTAGAGACCACTAATTTAGGAGAAAAGTATGTCAAAAGACGTCGAGTTCCGTTTCGAACGTTTTGAAGAGTACTTTGGTGATATAACCCAAGTAAAACGCCAAATAGATGACTGTGAAATATGTGGAGGAAAACTTATTTTTACGCATCTCTCAGATTACAAGAATAACTATGTTCAAGAAACTGCGCGCTGCCCTGAGTGCGGTGGTGGTAATAAGAAACTTATTCATGTCTTGAATTAAGACCTTAATGCTTTAAAGATATTCTTTGCTATTTTAGGACCAACATCAAGTTGGTCCTCAATTTCATTAATCTCTAAAGCTGCGACTTCAATTCTAGAGAGTGTTAATTCCCTTAGTATTTTCTTCTTTGCTTTGGGTCCAATTCCTTCAACATGATCAAGCCATGACTCCATCGTTCTCTTTTTCTCAGCTTTATGATGCAGCTTTCGAGAAAACCGATGGGCCTCATCTCGCATAGTCGTAACAATTCTAAAGAGAGATTTATTCTTAGACAGATAATAGGGATTGGCCCTGCCTGGAATAAAGAGTCTCTCTTCACTTCGGTGAACCTCTTCTGATCTAAAGTCTCCCTTTCCTTTAGACTTTGCAATGGCACAAACTGGAATATCAATTTCTTCCTCTCTTAAAACCGAAAGAAATGAGCTTAACTGCCCTTTACCACCATCAACAATGAAAACGTCTGGAAGATCTCCATTATCTAATCTTCGTTTAAGAACTTCTTTTAACATTTCAAAATCATTATTACCTTCGGGCCTCTCACTTAAGTGATAAAAGCGGTAAGCTTTCTTATCGGCCTTCCCGTTCCGATAAACCACTTGAGAAGCCGTTGGTGACTTACCTTGAAAAATAGCAATATCGTAGCATTCAAGAACAACAGGCCTTTCTTTGAGGCCCATTAAATCTTTCAATTTATTGAGACCCACATAAACAGAGTCTTCATTGCTGATTCTCACCCTTTGATGCTCTCTTGCATGATCTCTTGTCAGGGCCATCAAAGAAGTAAAGTCACTTCCTCTTACCTTGGGCTTTTGAACTTTAATCTCACCCAATGTCTTCATGGCCGAAGAAAAGAGCTCTCTATTATCATCCCCAAAGTCTACCACTACCACATCTGGCAGGGATTCATGGCCATTAGAATAATACTGAAACATGAAGTTGATAATCTCGCTCTCTACTTCCTCCCCGCAATCAATGACTGGAAAAGAGAAATTCTTATGCCCTAAGAGCAGACCATTTCTTACTAAGTAGAGCGAAATTTCAACTTCAATTTCACCTATATGATAGGCCAGTATATCTACGTTACGAATTTCGCCAGGAATCTCTGCATTTCTTTGTTTCGCTATATTGATAAACCCATCAAGAACATCAATATTGTCTCTTATCATAGCAGCGTGCTCAAACTCTTCTGCTTCCGCAAGCTGCATCATACGCTCATTTAAAACCTTAAGAGATGAAACTCCTTTATTTTCAAAGAAGTTGAGTGCCAATCGTAAGTCATCTTTAT
>CALHBL010000007.1 GCA_937930825.1 uncultured Bacteriovoracaceae bacterium | reverse complement strand
CCTAACAGTTGAGCAAGAACGGAAAATGACTCAAGAGTATCTTCCGCAAATGGCCAAAGAGTATCCTCGTCATAAGAGTGCCTATGCCCAGGATTTTGTTCGTGGTATGGGTGATAAAATAGTTCAGGCCAATTCACTTGGTGGAAATCCCTATAATTACACTTTCACTGTTGTTGAATCAAAAGGTGTCAATGCCTTTGCCTTGCCTGCGGGAACGGTTTACGTCACTGCACCACTTATTAAAATGGCCAAGAGTGAAGCAGAGCTTGCAGGAGTTATTGGCCATGAGATTGGACATATTCAGGCCAGGCATACAGCAGAAAGAATGGCCGAAGAAAAGAAGGGTAAGACGAAAGGGATTCTTATGGGAATTGGCGGTGCTCTCTTAGGAGGAGCAGCCGGTATTGGCCTTGCCAAACTTATTTGTAGTAAGCAAGACAAAGAATGTCTTAAGAGAATTGCACTCTATGGGGCCGGTGCTGGAGTTGCTGGTGGTCTACTGATTCAAAAGTTTGGCTTTATGGCCAACTCTAGAGAAGATGAGATGGAGGCAGATAGAATTGGCTTTAATACTGCTTATAAAGCTGGTTACCATAAAGATCATGTCGGTCAGTTCTATAATCGTCTCTTAGAAATGGAGAAGCAGTATAAAGGCGGAAAACAAAAAGCACTTTCTGCTTTTACAGATGCCATGAGTACACATCCTCCAGGAGAAAATCGCGTTAAGCAGATGAATGAAATGGCCAATACAGCAGTATTGAAGGGGCCTGTAATAAGCACTCCAGGCTTTAAGAAACTACAGAAAATTGTGTAAATAGTGGTTGGTAATTTTAGTAGTGGGTCGGTAACTTAACTATGAAAGTTGTGCCGCTATTCTTATTCGAGTGCACAGATATTTTGCCATTATGAATATTGATAATATGCTTGACGATGGCAAGGCCCAGTCCTGTGCCTCCAGCGTCTCTAGAACGACCACTGTCAACTCTGTAGAAGCGCTCAAATAGCCTTTCATGATGTACTCTAGGAACACCAATACCGTCATCAGAAACTTTTAAAATATCCCATTTCCCACTTTCGCTCTTTGACCACTCAACGAGAACATTCCCATCGGTGGGAGTATATTTAAAGGCATTCTCTACTAAGTTTGTCACAACTTGTTCAATGAGTGTTGGGTTACCCCAGACTTGAGTAATCCCACTTGAGAGTTGAGTATTTATCGTTTTTTGAGGATATGAATGTCTAACATTCATGATGACTGCTTCGCTCAGAACATGGGGATCAATGGTCTCTTTATTTACTTTATGCTTCGATTCAATAACAGAGAGGTCTAAAATATCATTAAAGAGGCTTGTTAATCTATCGGCGTTATCTTCAAGTTTAACTAAGAAAGGTTTTACAGACTCTTGCTTGTCTGTTGGAGTGTCTCTAATAATTTGGGCAAAGCCCTTTATTGCCGTTAAAGGAGTTCGGATTTCGTGGCTGACATTGGCAACGAAATCTTCTCTCATCTGTTCTGCAAGTTTTCTTTCGGTCATATCGTGGAAGACGCCAACAGCACCAAAGACTTCCCCTTTTCGGGTAAAGAGGGGATTCACTTTGATATCAAAGTAAGACAATCTCTTACCTCCTTTGATTTGCAATTCCATATTTCTACGCTTAACCGGCTCTGCGGTGATTAAACAGTCATTGAAGAGTGTTTGTAGCTCTAGATCTCTAGTCACTTCCCATATTTTGAAATTATCGATTTCCTTATGCTTAATATCTTTAGAAAGAAAGTTCTTTTTAAACTGATGATTGGCAAAGAGGATTTCTTCGTTTAGTCCAATGGCCAAAATAGAGTCAGTAATGGACTCCATAACAGTTCCCATCTTTTGATTTTCTTTATAGAGCTGCTCAATATATATTTCAAGGCCTTGTTGAGCTCTATCAAGAGTTTTTTCAACGAGACCCCACTCGTCACTTGGCTCAGCTTTATAGTTTGTTGAATCTTGCGAAGTAACTCTCTTCATAAGGTCAACTTTTTTCAGAATAGAGCGAAGAGGAAAGGAGACTTGTAGTGATCCCCATAGAGAAGCAAGTGAGGTCACAATCAAGAGAGGAAGAAGAAAAATAAGAATGGCACGGTCTAGTTCACTCATGGCCTCATCAAGGTTATCAAGAGGAACAGTTTGTCTAATGATAAAAGTTTGCTTAAGACCATTGACTTCAGTTGCTAGGCTAATAGCACCGTAAATTTGATTAGTGCCGCTTATTTTATCGAAGCGAATTTGCCTACCAAAGCCTAGCCTAAGAGCTTGGCCTACCTCTTTCAGAGAGAGTTGGTTATCAAGGAGTTCTGCTTTTTGATAATTATCACAAAGTACTCTTCCTTGGGCATTGATAATAGTATAGCGGGTATTCCAGTGGAGCTTAAAAGACTTACTACACCACTCAAGAGGTGAAATACTTTGATTCTTTATAGAAGCACTTATTAAATTTAAAGATTCTTTGAGCTGAACATCTGCTTGGGTGGTGATATAGGTTTTCAAGTAATACCTGGCCATCCATGCTGTTGAAATTATAACCACGGAGGTAACAATTATTTGCATGATAGCTATTTTTCTAAAGAACCTCCAAGGAAGTGAGTCCAATGCGTGAGAAAAACTAGGATCAACTTCTGATTCAGAGTTTTTATTAGTGAGTTTGGATAAGATTTTTTTTTTAAGATTCAGAAGTTGCCACCCTGTATCCAATACCTCTGATCGTTTCAATTATTTTTGAATAATCCTTTAGCTTCTTTCTCAAACCAAAGATATGAGTATCAATTGTTCGGTCCGTAACATGAACCGGTCCATCTTGGATATATTCAACGAGTTGATTCCTTGTTAGAACCTTTCCTGGTTGCTTTAAAAAAGAGACAAGGAGCTTATACTCACTAAGAGTTAAGTCCAACTCCCGATCATCAATCCAAGCTTTACATTGATTAGTATCAACTTTAAGAGAGTTGAGAGTAAGAAGGCCTCCCTTCTTTTCCTCTTCACTATTCTTTTTAATCGTTTCCGCTCTTCTTAGGAGTGCTCTAACTCTTGCCATTAGTATATTGGTATCGAAAGGCTTTGTTATATAATCATCAGCGCCAGCATCAAGTCCTTCTACAATATCTTCAGGTCTGGTCATGGCAGTTAACATGAGGATGGGGCGATTCTTAGTTTGGCGAAACATACGAAGAAATTTACATATCTCTAAACCACTAGTGCCAGGGAGCATGCGATCTAGTATGTAGAGATCCGTGGAGCTATTTTGGTTTTGAATTCTTTCAAGAGCTTCACTTCCATCAGCAATAACTTCTACGTTATGGCCTTTATTTTGGAGTTGAACGCTGAGTATATCGGATATATCTTTTTCATCTTCAACAATTAAAATATTTGCATTCATTGCCTCTCCTTGATGTTAGTCCTACCTGAAAGACTCAATAGTTATTTGTTGGTATCATACAAATGCTAATTTGGCCTGAAATGATATAGGCTTATGAGTTAACTCATGAAATCTTGTTGAAGTTTCAAGGTATTAGTTAATTTTGCGGCGTGTCTTTATTTTCGGTAGATGTGTAAGCCACTTGCTCTTTTGAACCTGCTGCTATGAAAATAAAAAAGGGCCTCTTATTGAGGCCCTTGATCAATCTTTTTATCTTAACTTTCTACTTAAGAATTACATCACCAAATTGTGCCCCGATACTGCTGTCTTTCTTTGATCTTGGGTTGAAAGTTTTAGTTTTAAAGCTAAATTTTTCAAGATCGCCGTAAGGGTTGTCACTCTTTTGGTTATTTCTATTAACAGTAATTCCTGCTGGTGCGATATGCTCTGCGAAGTTATTCTCCACAACACAATTCACACTAGGCTGACCGCTCTTCATTTTACTACAAGCAATCCAAGCATACATTTTAACGTCTACACCAACGAGTGTATTGTTCTTGATCGTAACGTTCTCTCCACCTAAGATATTAATGCCTTGGTATGCCGAGATGAGAACGAAGTTATTTCTAATCATTATATTCTTAAACTTACCATCAAAAGCGCCAATACCTTGGTACTTACCACTTAATGGATTGTTAACATCTTCTCTTTCAATGAAGAAGTTATCTTCAATAAGAATATTCTGATAAATTTTCCCGCCCATTGCAAAACCTTGAAGAAAGTCATCGTGGTTACCGTCACCTGTTGCAGGATCAATGTAACCGTCTCTTGCCATGTTCGCCTTGAAGACCATTTCTGATCCATTCATTCTAAAGAAGTCACCGCTTACACCATCTAATGTATTATTCTGAACAATAGCATTGATATTGTTTGCTGGAGCTGTTTGTCCATTTGTAAGGGCATCAAAAGCATGACGTACTTTACTCATTCTATTATTTACAAAAGATAAGCAAGGAGAGTCTCTATGAAGTAGACCAGAAGGTAATCTCATCCACTCTGCAATCGAAAGGTCTTTCTTTTGCTTTAATGATCCTTCGAAGTGATTATTGTAAAGAACAAGGTCACTATTGTTATACATCTCAGCTAATAGAGAAGGGTCTCCATTTAAGTGAGCTCCTGAAAGAACTACTTTCTTAATACCTCTAAATCTTATTGAAGAAATAGTAACATTTTCTGAGAAGTCTAAGTGTGTCCACGCCGTAGCAGTTTTAAATGCCGGTGAATTCCACTGGTTTACGTAAAATTCAGGAAATGAGCCAGCAACAACTTTTATGTGATCACCTGGAGTAAGAATCTTATTTGTCACTAGGTAGTTAAGTGACTTATAGGGAGTACTTATAGAGCCTCTTCCTGTTCTTGCATCAACTCCACTATCTCCATCGACATAGAGAATTCTTGAATAACGTTCTGCTGGTTTTTCACAGAAACGGTGAATACGAACTTCTTTCATTGAAATAGGGTTATTGCTTTGACCAATTTTAGGATCAGTTCCTGAAGCAGGATCTCTACCGTTATCGTCTCCACCATCATCGATTGGTGTAGTATCATCTTCACCATCGTCGATTGGAGTAGTATCATCTACACCATCATCGATTGGAGTAGTATCATCTTCACCATCAGTAGGAATTCCGTTATCAAGAACTACTCTTAACGCCATTCCACCACTTCTTTGCTGAACCCAAACAATACGCTTTCCATTTTTCTTACCGAAGAATTTTCCTTCAAAAGAATAGCGACCGTTACTTGTACAAGCATGTCTTTCTCTTTGTGCTTGACCTGCGATAATAACATCACCTTGACTTGGGTCACAAGTTCCTGTCATTGTAAAAGTTGGGCCTACTACTGAGTTAGTTGCAGGACTCACAACTGAGAGCTTGTAGTCTCCATCATCAATTGGTGTAGTTACATCATCAATTGGAGGAGTAACATCATCAATTGGAGGAGTAACATCGTCAATTGGAGGAGTAACATCATCAACTGGAGTTGAGTTATCTCCACCATCTACTGGCTTAGTGTTATCAAGAACAACTCTAAGGGCCATTCCTCCATTGTCTTGTTGAATCCATACGATTCTTTTTCCATTCTTCTTTCCGTAGAAAGATCCTTCAAATGAGAAAGTGCCTTTGCTTGAGCAAATATGACTATTCCTCTTCGCTTGACCAGCGATAACAACATCGCCTTGACTTGGATCACAAGTTCCGCTGATAGCAAATGCAGTACCAACGACTGAGTTACTCAAAGGACTTGTTACTGTGAGCTTACCGGCATTCGCCGCTGTAACCCCTAGGGTTAAAAATGTGAATATAATTGATCTATACCTGTTCATTAAAGAGCCTCCCGCTACAAACATAAAAATTGTCAGTGTTTTCAGCTTCTCGACACGAGGCGTTTACGGATCAAGTAAAATTCTTAGTAAAATGCCACAATCCTTTAATAACGGGGGTCTAGGCCATTCAAAGGAAGTGTTTTCTCTTATTGAATGGCATAGAAAATGGGCACTTCCGCGGAATACACTGAAAATGCCAGGAGTTGGTAATCTTTTTAAAGGCACTGCTAGATTGCCATTGAAGCTTTTCTTCATGTTGTAAGGCAGGTCTTAATTACTTGCTTAATCACTATTATGAGCAGGGAAGTTGAGCAGGTAGTTTATAGAATGAAGCTTATCTTCGTTCTCTTAGGTAATCGCTTAAGGCAGAGAGCTTCGTTTGTAAGAAGGTTGCGTCTAATAATTGAGGAGTCATTTCGTTCTCTATACTTGAAAACTCAAACGGTATGACTCTATAAGGCTTACATATTTTAAGGCCATCTCTTTGTTGTTTTTTGAACCATGCGTCTCTGCATCGATAATTTTTTTAGGTATCCTTTTCTGATCAATATCAATTCATAATTTTTAGGACTTCTATGCACTTAATAAAAAAAATCGGACTTTGTTTGCTGCTTTTTTCTTGTTCCTCTCAGCAGTTTCGTTTTCGTTCCGTTCCTTTGGCCCCAGGCGAGAAGCACGATGATCATTACTCAGAAGGAAAGAAGTATATGGTTGCTTCGCAAGGACGCTATGCCAGTGAAGCCGGTTTAAAGATTATGGAAATGGGGGGCAATGCAATGGATGCTGCGGCAGCAATAAGCTTTGTCATCTCTGTAGAGAGACCTCAGTCTACTGGCCTAGGGGGTGGGGGCTTCCTTCTTCATTGGAAGCCTGGTCTTGAGAGGCCCGAGTCTTACGACTTTCGTGAAAAGGCTCCACTACTAGCGAGTAAGGAGATGTTCGTAGACAAGAACGGCAATGAGATTTCAAGAAAGTCACTTGATGGTATCTTTGCAGGGGGAGTTCCGGGACTAGTGGCCGGTGTTATTAAAGCTCACTCAGAACATGGAAAACTGCCCTTATCTACTATTATTGAACCTGCAATAGCATTAGCGCAAAATGGTTTTCCAATTTATCCAGGTCTTGCTAAGGCCATGCGCTATCGAGCTAAGGTATTAAAGAGTTTTCCAGGAACTAAGAAAATATTTTTCAAAAAAGGCGAGTTGCTAGAAGAAGGAGACCTCTTAGTACAAAGAGATCTAGCAAAGACTTTGAAAGAGATTCAAAAGAAAGGGCGTCCGGGCTTTTATAAAGGGTGGGTCGCAAAGGCAATTATTGATGAAGAGAAGAGGAGGGGAGGATTAATTAGAATGAATGATCTGGCCCGCTATAATGTTATTAAGAGAGCGCCCATAAAAGGAAGCTATAAAGACTACGAGGTCTACTCAATGGGTCCTCCAAGTTCTGGTGGTATTCACGTAATAGAGATATTAAATATTTTAGAACCTCTTAATCTTGG
>CALHBL010000006.1 GCA_937930825.1 uncultured Bacteriovoracaceae bacterium | reverse complement strand
GCTGGAGCTGCTGCCGCTGGAGCTGCTGCTGCTGTCGCTGTGGGAAAACGAGGAGGATTAAAGTTTTCTTTTTTAAGAGCATAAATAGTGTACTTCAAAGTACTATTGTAAAAAGGAGTAGCTTTAAGCTTTTTTGAAGCTCTTTCATAGTCTTCACCATTTGATACTTTTGTTAAGATGTCTTTAATCTCATCTTTAAGTTCTGAGTCTAGTGAAGAGGGAATTTGATCCCGGGCCTTTTCAACGAGGGCCTTATCAAAGTTTTCCCCTTCATCAGCACAAAATTCGGCAAGCTCAACAAATTGCTCTTCTTCGTCATCTTCACCATCTTCTTTTTCATTATTGGCCTGGTTACAGAAGTTTCTATATTCATAAACTGCTTGCCTGGTGACATTGGCAGCAGCAAGGCCCGCGGCCACATTCATGGAATCTTCATAGAGACTATCAGCATCACCACAGCCGGCCATTGGATTTGTTGCCATGGTATCAAATTTTTGGCAAAAGGCTGAGGACTTACCAAAGGCTTCATTCTGGTCTTGAGTGGCCTTATTCGCTGCTTGGTTATAATTATTGATAACGCCATTACAAGCGGTCTTAAGAGAAGACCACTTCTTTGCATCAGACCTCATCCCTTGGGTTTGCTTTGCTACATAGTCATTCCAAAAAGTTCTTGCTTTTTGCTTTTGCTGAGATAAAACGCCAATAAGGCTTTCCAATTTCTTGGGGAGATCTTCTATTAAGGACGTTGGTGATTCTCCACCACTGAGAGCGACACCAAACTTGGATGACATTTCTTCTTCTGGCATTTTTACAAAGAGGTCAGCTGGAAACTCATAAGAAACTCCAGGGTACATTCTCTTAATAGATTCTGCGTCATTAATAACTTGGGCCTTGATTCTTTGAAGAAATGCTTCTTGGCGGGTGACTAAGTTAGTCACTTGAGCATTGTGTTCTACCGCCAGGGTCTCCATTCTCTTTTGCTTCACTTTAACGATGGCATCGGCTTCTTTAAAGCATGTTTGGATGCGATTTGAACAAGTCGTGGCGTGGGCAATACAGAAGTTAGGATTGCCTTCAGTAGAAAGGGCGCTAGCATTTCCAGTAGAACCCATAACGCAAGCTTCTTGTTTATACTCTATGCCTTGGCAATTCTTAACACGATTGATCAGGGCCGTACTTAGGTCAGTGACAAATTCATCTTCTATTTTAATGGCTTTCTTTAAGGCCCGCTCTGCTCTTTTAATACGATCATTATAAGAACTAGAGGCTTGATTCCGCTTTCTTGCATCGGTAGAAAATTCGTCATTCTGCTCTATCTGAGCCGTACAATAATCAATCTGAGCTTGATAGAGAGTAAAAGGAGTAGGGTAGTCTGTTTGCCCAGACCTCTTGGTTTGAACATAAATACTTCCCACTCCGTACTCTTGGTCAAGGGCCGCAATAGATCTCATCTTATCTTGAATAAATGCATCACTATTAAGAATTACAGATAGTGCGGCCTTATAATTACCAAGGCTCGTTGCTGAACCACCTTTATAATCTGAATGGCGCAGTCCTCCTAGAATTTGCTGTGTCGTCAGTCCTCTGCCTAGAGTTCTATCAGCGCCTGATACACAATTAGAAACAGCTTCTTTTTTAAAGTAACTAAAAGAGCCGGTCGAGAAATTCTTATACTTCTCTTGAAAATTCCCATCAAAGTCAGAGAGGTCCATACTGAAACCAACATCAGCAAGATCTTTCTTTAGCTCTTTAAAGTCTCTTTGTACGTTTCTAGATTTTGCTTCAAGCACACTGCTCATAGAAGCAAAATTAGTAGTTGAGCCACCTTCTTTTAGAGCAGCATCTATTGCTTCCGGTGTTTTTAAGACACTTAAACCACCGCGCTTAATTTCTTTTTCTAGTCCTGAAACCATTTTTGTTAATTCGGCTTCATAGCTGCCGGTATTATTCTGAAACTTACCTGCTTCTACATTCTTCTTTTCCATGTCGTTACGAAGACCTGCGAATCCCTTACTTCTGATTTCCGCATTATTACCATCAAAGTATTCTTGGCAGGAGGCCGAAACTTGGCCAAGAAGGTTCTTATTCTGAGCGACTTGATTGCTTGCTCCACCATAGAGTTCAGAGCGAAGATCTTCCATCTTCTCTTTTGTTTTCTTATTTATTTGCTTGAAGAGCTGTGCTTCTTTATTAACTTTTCCAATAAGAGCTTTCAGAGAATTGATTCTATCTTGGATAGAAGCTTCAGCTCTTGCTGCTTCTTCCTTAAGACACTGCGGCCCTTGGGGCGCTCCAGAGTTTTGACTCTCGGCAAGTAAGTTTTCGAAGAAAGATTCATAATTCACTGATAAGGAGTGAAAGGCACTAACTTGGGCCATGCCATTCATATCACCTACTGCAACACCACCTTGACAAGCCCCTTCAGGGAAGTCGGTAACGGCATCGGAAACTGCACAGCGAGGAAAGTAGAGGGAAGGAATGAGCTTAGGTTGAAGTTGCTGCATTTGACTCTGCGCTTGACTCTGCTGCACTCCCTGCTGTCTTTGTTGAAGCATCTGTTGGGCCATGCCTTGGACACCATTAAGAACCGCACTGGCACCTTCTAGGATTGAATTCTGTGCATAAGCAGTAGGGGCATAGAGCAGGCAGAAGCTCAAGCTCTGTACAGTTAGTGCTCTGATTGCTTTAGGAATAATCTTAGATTTATTTTGCTTCATTTTTACCCTCTTCATTTCATCTCTATTATCTTTTTCGGACTAAAGCCTCTAAAAATGAAGGTTTTGATAGTTTTTTATCTATTGTAATACACTGACTGATTATGTCGGTTATTGGGGGCCATTTATGGGGTCTTCTTGGCAAAGAGAACAATATCCGTACAATTAAGTTAAGAATTTCAGGTACTTCCTCTTTATTATAGTGATTATAGTTTTGAGAGGGGATTGCCACAATTTTGGGCCATTTAGCAGTGTATGAGACAAGTATTTGAAAAATAAAAAAAATAAAACAAGCAGGAAAGATCAAGCGCCAACATTAGTCTTGCGGTTATTTGCTCTCATTGGTGATTTTGCCCTGGGGCATGCCTTCTTCTACTTACTCCTATCATTTTCGGGCTTCTCTTATTGGGAGAGGTCTTTGAAAATCATAAGTATTATTTTTTCTGAAGAAGGCTGGGCCTTTTTGATTCTCTGGTACACGGTAACGATGTTATTACGTTTTACTCATACTTTATTAACCGGTTTAAGCCCTTTTCAGTTCTTGCTAGGTTTCAGGTTTAAGGGGCCATGGCCGCGGCTCATGGGAGGACTAAGAGTTGGTCTGGAGTTTGTTACTCTACCTCTTCTTATTTTCTCTTTACCTCTTTTAAAAGGCCGACCTACTTTTGCAGAAAAATTCTCTCAAACCCAATTGCTTAGGCCCGCGCGCCAGAGCGTGGTGCTCAATTGTATCCGCTTTGGGCTTCTTCTTCCCACCGTATTCTTCATGGCGGTGGCGGCTCCCTTAATGCGCGATTTAAGCTTACTCGATGGTCTTGTTGTATCTGTAGGTAAAGTAAAGAAAGAGAAATTAAAGAAAGGTGCAAATTTTTCAAATTTTAAAACTTTTGGTAGTGAGAAATATAAATTTAAAACCTTCTCCTCTCTAGCGGAGGGCCGCTTTACTCTCTTACCAGATTTTGAACTTATTAAGCTAAGAGGAAAAAAGCGCATCAGCCCTTATCTCTTAATTATGGATAGTAAGCGTAAAACTACAGGAGAATTGAAACTCCGTAAGCGTCTCTCCCTTTTAGATATTTTAAAAGTGGCCAAGAGAGGTAATCCCTTCTTTGGCTCAACTTACCCAAGGCTTAATAAAGCAATTGAGATGAGAAAAACAAGTTTCAATATTAGGGATATGAAAGGAAAGGCGGAGAAACTATTTGATCCGCTTTTAAATGGTGAAATTGAGGATCTGATTAGATCTTGCTTTGAGTTGAGACCGGGCAAGCTATTGAGTGAAACTTTTAAAAGAGGGCCATTCTTTAGAGGTCATGTCGAGTTAAGGAGAACTTTAATAAGTTTACTTCGGGCCGGTATTCGGCCAGAAGTCGATATGGTAAGAGTTGGTAATGCCAACTTTCTACGCTTTCGGCAACGCTTAAAAGAAGATATACCCCTTAATAAGCAAGTCATAGAAACTTACATTCCAATCGATACCCAGAACTCAATGATCTTAGAGTTGGGATGGGATAAAAGTCTAGAAGCAGCACTCAGTGCAAATGCCTTTAGGTATCACTTCTTGGCCAGTAGCGAGTGGTTCTTTGATTATAAGAACTTCTTTAAACTTCCTGAAGAAGAGTCCAAGATGACAGTATTGAGTGCCATCGACTTTCTAGGAGTATCTCAAATAACCCATCGCCAAAAAGAATTATTAGAAGGCTTCCTCTATCGCTACTACTATGAGGAAGTTAGGAAATCGTTTAAAAAGAGCTCTCAGGAGCGCTTAGAAGTACTCACTCAAAATATGAGTAGGCTAAGCTCCGTCATCGATATAAAAGAGAACTTAAATGGAAAGTCCTTCAGCGAGCTCTTTATCGGGCAATGGTACGAACTATTAAGTGCCCTTAAGGACCAAAATAAGAGTTATTTTAATTTATAGGAAAATAATGGATTCAACCGCTGCGATTATTTATGGACTTATTCAAGGAGTTACCGAATTCCTCCCTGTGAGCTCAAGTGGGCATCTTGCCTTGCTGCCAAAATTCATAGGGATTAAAGACCCCGGTGTCGCCTTTGACTTGGCGATGCATGTGGGAACAGCACTTTCCATTATCATTTATTTTAATAAAGAGGTGATGAGCATTTTAAAGAGTTTAGTAGTGATGGTTAAAGAGCCTTCCCGTTATAAAAGTGAGGGGGCCTGGACAGCTAATATGATGGTGGCCACTCTTATCACTTTTATCTTTGTTCTGCTTTTCAAATCCTTTGCTGAACAGTACGCAAGGGATCCCCTATGGATCGCTACCAACCTGATTCTCTTTGGTCTTATTATGTTCGCAGCTGATTGGAGAGGAGCTAAGAGTAACAAGAGCGAAATGAGCGAATTTAAACTAAAGAGCTCATTCTTAATTGGCCTTAGTCAATCTCTTGCTATTTTTCCTGGAGTAAGTAGGAGCGGAGCAACTCTTAGTATGGCGCGCTTTCTTGGTCTTGGGAGAGAAGAAGCCTCTCGCTTTAGCTTCTTACTTTCATTACCCATTATATTAGCAGGCTTCTTCTATAAGTTGCCGTCGTTATCGGCGCAGGGAGAGGCGTTTAATTGGAGTGCTTGTATCATTGGAATGATCGTCTCTTTCTTCGTCGGTCTCTTAACAATTCACTTTTTCTTAAAGTTAATAAAGAAAGTAGGCCTAGGTATCTTTACCATCTATCGCATTATCTTAGCGGTAGTTGTGCTTAGTTACTTTTGAAAAAATGACTAAAAAGCGGCACAATCAAAAATGGTAGAAGGGGGATTATCGAGCTCATCATCACTACAGTAGATATGAGTATTCCAGCGGAGTCCTCTGTCGTAGAGGACATTAAGGCCGCTGAAGCTATTAGATTCATCATCACCATCAAGGAAACGCCGTCTTTGAGCAACATCCAACTCATGACCCCTTGTTCGTAAGTTACTAAGGGAGACTCCAGGAACAACCACTCCTGATTCACAGAGGTTTCTGGTGCAGGCAATTCTAATAACGTCGACTGTACTGTTTAAATAACCTGTTTGAGAGTCAAAAGCACCTGATACTTCGTCTTGTGCTTCTGAAGATATATATCTATTGAGGTAGAGGGAGACATCACTATAGTCTGGGAGTTGGCATGTTCCATTTGTACCAATATAGCCTGTACAGCAAGTTTCTGGATTATCATCCGCGGCCATCTGAGTTCCGGCCGGTAGGCAGCAGCTTGCTGTATCAGGGCTGAAAATTTGCCTCACATTATCCGTTTCAAAGTTAGTGGGGTCACTTGCTTTGAGATACTGCTGCCCATCTGTATTGAGGAACTCAGGCTGGGCTCCAGAAATAAGAAGGTCCGGGGCTATTTTTCCTAGTCCTGAGGCCGATTGATTATCTGGATCAGCAGTACATATAAAGCCCGGGTGAGTAGCATTCTTAATCGCCATTTGCGGGATGCCAGTAAGCTCTAGGCTACCAACCCAGTCAAAGATAAGATCAGCTTCACCTTGAGGGACAGAGCGTGCTAGACAGCCTGGATGAGTGGGGGAGTCAGTATGAGAGCAGCTGTACCCTACGAAGTCAGCTCCTGGCTCCGACCCACAAGTTCCATCTGCATCGTCACATTCAATATAATTATAGCAGCGAAAAGATTCCTTAGGGATTTGTTGAGTTTTATCGGGGCCCCATGTATGGCCGCCACCATTATCGTCCCTATTGAAGTGTCTGATCCAATTCTTTGAGCAGCAAGTTCTGGCCGCCATTTCATTGAAAGTATTAAACTGCCGCTCTAAATCTTCAGGGGCACCACAGGAGCCAAGGGCGCACTGGTTATCCGGGACAGTTATTAAGGGAGGATAGTTCGTGTCAAGAGGATTAATTAAATCCCAAATCGTTGAGAGCCTGGAGTTTCTTGTTTGTGAGTTTATTGAGGTTGAAACACCCGGTATGAGGCCAAAGTCTAAATCCTTATCTGTTCCATCGTCAGGGTTAACTGTTGATGTACCGATGGTAAGATCATTTCCTGTTTCTCGGCAGCACCTATTATCACCTAAATTAAAGTCTTCGTCAGTAGAGGCTTTTTCTTGCGAGCAAATGAGTTCCTCTTGCCAAAATTTGATTTCATAAGCATTAAGAATATTGGTCACCGAGGAGTCATCTGTATTTATGTTACCAACTTGATCTGCAATAAAGGGATTTGGGGCGCAGTCAAGATTAGAAAAGCAAGCTGAGCCTGGAGCTCTTAAGCATCTATTTTCTTGGTAGCTCACTTCTTCAATAAAGTTTTCTTCAAAGTTTTTAATAATTTCATTTCCAGTCATATCATCTGATTCAAAGATGGCCAGAGAATTCGTTGGTAGGGCCTGATGGGCCGCTAAGTTAGAAATATCAAGTCCACTAAGTAATGAAGCATCAGTGATTGATCCAGTAGCACTTTTAAAAATATAGTCACCATCACTATTCATAATTGAACAGCTGGAGAGATAATGGGCCACTCCTCCACTATTCCCCGTGATCAAGTCTGGAGTGACACCCATGGCATTGATTTGGTCACCAAGAGCATCTGAGGAGGGTATATTAGTATGATTATTTAAGAGAGTATCATCGCCATTATCTCGGCCTGGAATACAGAGAGAGGTGACATTATTTTGCGAAAGATTTGACTGGGCATCAGTAGGAATTGTATCGTCACCTCGCCAAGCGTAAGGCCTACCAATTATTCTCGCTCCGAGACCAATGACATCTAATTCATCTTCTAAAACAAACGAAGAAGCATTTTGACTTTTTACACTCTTACCAAAGCGAGCAATCTTATTATTAAAACTAGGAGAGGCCACTCCTTGTATAAAGGTCTGGCAGTGATTATTTTGACTACAAGTATGAAGTCCTCTTTGAGAAGTCCCCGTAAATGTAGAGTTCACATCTGTGATTGTGTAATCTCCAATACAGGCCGCACCTCGTCCACGATAGACGCAGCGTTTATTCGATCCACTGGTCGCTTGAAAGAAAGATCTTAGGTTAACAGTGTCAGATACTCCTGGAGTTTCCAGTGCATTAGAATCAAAACGAGGCCATGGACTTGTCATTGCCGTTATACTCTCACAAGAATATTCCCATCCTAATTGTGAAGCACAATCTGAATCAGTTGAGCACTCATGGGCCTTCTGGCATTCAGCTCCTACTGAGTCGTAGTCAGAAGTGATAATCGCTGAGTTACCTGCAGAGGTTGAACTATCTTGGACAGTAACACTATAAGTTGTACTGGCCGTTAGGTCGCCAAAGTAGCCATTAATAGCGATAAAGAGGCGATTACTGCGGGCCTGAATTCTTCTTTGATTACCGATAGAGAACCACCTAACCCCATCAAAGGATCCTATGATAGAGCCATAGTCAAAGCCATACCAATCTCTATTATAGCCATTAGCAAACATGAAGTGCTGAGCTGATAGGCGGCCAGAGCGCTGTGATTGCCGAGTTGAGTTTGCATTATGAGTCCAAGGAATCATTGTCGCTGGTACAAAGCAAGCTCGGCCAAAGAGCAGGTCGTCCTTTCTTAAATTATCTGTAGCAAGGGCATCATTAATTTCTAAATCGGGAGTGTAACCACCACCCTTAGAAGTAAAGTTACTGGGGAATATCCTGACCAAATTACTGTAGTAGTCTGAGCCACAGTAGAAGCAGGTGCTAAAATTTCCTGAATTAACATAAATGTCATAGGTCTTATTATTAACTACCCTGACTTCTTTGGCAGGAACTGCTGATGTTCCGTTAGTGGTAAAGCTGCCATAGATTTCATTGAAACCAACATAGCTGTCGACATTATTTGGTCTTAAGAGGTCATCATTAGTGTAAGAAAACTCTGTCCCTTCTTGCTCAATATCAAGTGTTGCCCCTTCTTCATGGTAGACTCCGTCTTTATCGTAGAAACGATGAGGGACACTCTTGGCCGAGAAGAGAACAGTCTGCTGAAGCGGAGGAGGAGTTACATTCGTAGAAGGGTAGACACAAAGATAATCTGTGACTACGCCTTCGCTATCAGTTTTCTCTTCGAGGCGACAATCAAGCTCACTGCCACAAAGACAGATTGTTTTAATTTCATCGAGTGCATTCTGCTTAGCTAAAAGAACCTTAGGATAACTTTGAAGATTAACAAAGAAGTTAATCTTAACAACTTGAGTATCAAAGACGCTAAGATCTGTTCCTAGGAATTGCACTCGAGCAGGGTTCGTTTGGACGAGGTCCCAAGCACTCCCTTGGAGTTGAGTTGCTTCATCAACTTCCACAGTGATTGTCTTACTGACATCCGCGTAGAAGGGAAGGTTGAATTCATTAGATGCTGGAAAGTGATCTGTCACTTTACTTAAGTTCTCACCTTGCACGTAAACTTTATAGCACTTTGCTAGGAAGGTTGATATTTTCTCACAAGAGCCATCTATTTTATAAAGTAAACTCAAGTTATCATCAGGAGCAGAAGCAGCGGGAGTATGAGTGATGTTGATGATTTGAGTATCATCAAAATTATCATTTCCTGTTCCATTTCCTCCCGGACCAATGGTCATGCCAGAGACAATGGTATTCTCTTCAAAGAGAGTTTCACCAGCATAGATAACTTTATAAATAGAGTGCTGAGGCAGAGTATTGGTTCCATAATAAGTTGAATTAAAGTTTCGATCATCAGAGAGAGTTGCGAATTGATTCGTTCCCGTTTCACTAATTGTCGCTTGAACATCAGAGTGGAGACTCTGGCATATGGACATTTCTCCTTCAATGGGACTTGTGCAATCAAAGAGCGCTTTTAATCTCTTAAATCTTTCAGCAGCTTCAATATTGGGATCGGGTGCAGGCGTTGGAGTATCATCTACCGGGGTTGCGACAGAGCATAAGTGAAAGTACTGAGGGTATTCATAAATGGCACTTGCTCTGATGCCAATAACACTAAGGGCCTGTAGGAAGGCAGTGGAAGTTTGATCCGCATCGGAGCGAACTTCTTTGTCACGTACGCATTGACCAAAGTTACAGCAGTCAAACCCTTTACTCGCACATTCTGGGGTGGACGAACAACTCTGTCCTCCTGGAATTTGAGATCCGCCCTGTGCTGTTATTTGAATTCTTAAATTGAGGAGCTGAACTTGTGAAATTGTTATACCTTTTTGAGTGATGAAGGAGAGCGAGTCACTTAATAGACTGCTAAAAGTGCAGTTCGGACATACACTACTGAGTTCATAGACAGGTGTACTACCAGGATAAGAAAGCGAGATGGCCCCTAGAACTTCCGCTTTTTGGCAGAAAGTTTTATTTTGAGAAGTGCTTGCTGGGGACAGGAGGTAGTAATACTCTTGGGTATTGGTGGTTAAGTTTAAAAAGAAGCGAGGCAAGGCCGTAACGATAAGTACCTTTTGCACACTTGCTTGGGTAAAAGGGACGAGAAGGCATTGGGGTGTGTTTTGATGGTCATCCTTAGCAAAAGTATCGACCTGACTTCCCCTTAGGTATAAGCTCGTCGCAAAGTCTCCGGCTATATTTGTTGTAGTAGAAGATGAGGAATTTCCATTTTGAATAGAGTTTACAGTTCCGTTAAAAGACGGCGCATCAGGAGTAGTGTCATCGGTAGTGGTCTCACTTGTTGCCGCTTTTGTCTTACGGCCACCACTTGAGCCTTGAGGAACACAAGACAGGGGAAGGAGAACACAGAGAATGAGAATCAGTTGAAAAACTGATGACGCTTTAACTTTAAAATAGTTCTTACGACTCATATCCATATTACCAATATCCTTGGAACCTCGAAGATTCCTCTCCTTCTTATCGGTGCAGGTAAAACGAGGTTTAATAATTTGACCTTTGAAAAGTTAGTAGGCATCTGATCCCTTTTCTATTTTAGTCCCTCTTTAGTGCAGAGGAGTCTGAAATGGCGTTAAGTTACTGAAATCACTGTATTTGTAGTCTTGGTAAAGGTCATCCTGAGTATTCTTCTTGCCAAGTAAAAGAGGCAACTTTGTCCAACTTTAAAGTAATTGGATTAAGTTTCTTTTGTGGAAGCATTTCATTTCCGAGGAGGATAGTGACAAAAAACTAAGAGGTTAAAAAATGCGTCCTTTCTTTATTGGTCTTTCAATTGCTCTAGGCTTCAATATTAGCCCCAACACCATGGCCCAATTCGCTGATATGAAAATTCAAGGTTTGATTCATAATTTTCAATTCGATAAGAAACATGCTGAAGACTTTATCTTGTCACTGAATAAGAAGGGAGAGATTACAACCTATCAGGCAAGTAAGGCCCTTGAAAAACTAGGAACAATGACACAAGAGGAATTACAGTCTCTGATTATGGACTCTCTTGGTAATGTTCATGCAGGACAGGTCAATTTATTTGCTTACCAAGACGAGAAGTCTCAAGAAGCAGTCATTGATGATATTCTCTCAAAGAGAAGCCCAGCGAGTTTGAGTGAAGTGAATGATATTCATGCAGAAGAAGAAAGAAAGCGTGAAAAACTAAAGCAAGCTCAGTTAGAAATGTTAAAGACTGGCTTCGATATTAAAAAGTATCAATAATTTCCAATAATTTAAAAAGAGCAGCTTGGGCAAAGCGCTCTTTTAATTGCTCTCTCGATCCATTGTAATTGACCCTCGTTGCATCATCACCCTTTACTGTTGAATGGCCAATACAAAGAGTCCCTACCGGCTTCTTATCACTTCCACCAGTTGGGCCAGCAATTCCGGTTAGAGCAATTGAAATATCTGTATTGAGCACTTTGCCTACACCTCTTGCCATTTCAAGAGCGACTTCTTCGCTGACGGCCCCCTTATCTTTAAGAGAATTCTTCTTAACTCCCAATATATCTTGCTTGGCCTGATTGGCATAAGTAACTAGAGAACCAAGGAAGACTTTAGAACTGCCTGAAATATTAGTCAGGCGGTGGGCAAGCAGACCTCCTGTACAAGACTCCCCAAGACCTATAGTTAAATTCTTTTCAGAGGCCCTTTTGATAATTTCACTTTCAATACTCTCTTGGCCCCAATGCCATATGTGAGGGGCAAGGGGAGAGTTTTCTAATTTAACTCTTAATTGCTCTTCTAATTCCAATTTATTTCTTTGGGCCGAGAATTGAAGGTGAATATCAACTCCTAGCAGTTGAGGAAGGGAGCTGACTTTACCAAAGCTTTCAAGTTCAGACCAAAGATCTGGCATAAGGCCAAAGAAAATTTTTTCTTCAGGAATTCCCCTCGTTCTGATACTTATTTTCTGATCAGGCTTGGGAAGATGAGAGAATACACTATTAAGAACTTGATCAAACTCTTCTTCAATCATAGCAGTGAGTTCTCTTGGCACGCCAGGTGTGGCCAGTAAGAGCTTATTGTCTTTTTTAATCATTAAGCCAGGTGCAAGGCCTTTAGGATTTTTAAAGACATCAATTCCTAATGGGATCATATGATAGAGGTTAGTCTCTCTTATCCACTCCTTACTCATTTTCTTATATTGGGCACTGACTAGTTCTATGGCCTTTTCACTTTCTCTTAATTCTCCTGAAACAATTTCTCCCAAAACGGACTTGGTGATATCGTCCTTAGTGGGGCCTAGGCCACCCGAAGTGATGACTAAATCACTACTATCCCAAGCGGAATTTATGGCCTGAGTAAGCTCCTGGTGAGCATCCCTAACTGTGCTTGCCTTGGTCAGTTTGATACCCCGCTCGAGCAGCCAAGTGGCAATGGGAGCTAAATTAGCGTCATAAATAGCGCCGTTGAGGAGTTCGTCACCGATAATGATGACTTGTGCTGTAAGAGTAGTCATAAATTAATTTCTCTGTTTTAAGGGCGCAATTGTAATAGAGGCCCGGCCCGATTATTGTAGTGGCATGAGCACACGACGGCAATTTACCCTAAAGTACGATGAATCTGTTGAGGATTATATAAGTACTCACTTTCCCAAAGTAGAAGACTTTAGAATCAAAAGTGAAAGTCTTGACGCAAGAAAAGCAAATCTGGGCAGAAAACCCAGTATTCACTATGTCGTGGAAACAATTGAGTCTGGAGAGTTATTTGAGCCGCTCAATGAAGAGTTTATTCAGCTCAGAGATTTTTCTAAGAAGCCAATTATCATTGGCGCAGGACCCGCTGGACTCTTCTGCGCCCTTCGCTTTGCTGAGTATGGAATTACCACAACGATTTTAGAAAGAGGGGACGCCGCCAATAAGAGGATGCTCCATATTTCTAAGTACTGGCGGCGGGGTTTATTAGATGCTGATAATAATGTTTGCTATGGGGAAGGCGGAGCAGGGCTATTCTCTGATGGGAAGCTGATCACCCGAGTGAAGTCGAGCTATGTTCAATATGTCATGAATAAGTTTGTGGAATTTGGCGCGCCTCCTGATACCGCATGGGTTTCAA
>CALHBL010000005.1 GCA_937930825.1 uncultured Bacteriovoracaceae bacterium | reverse complement strand
GGAGACCGAGGGGCAGGTTATGTTGCTTCTAAAGAACAGCTGCTTCGTCATCTCGATGATGAGAACTCTCATCCCGATTTAAAAGAACTTGAAGAAGATATAGTCAGAACGAGTAATGAGTTGGGAATAGGCCCCATGGGCTTTGGCGGTAAGACCACACTGCTAGGCTGTAAGGTGGGAACCCTCAATCGATTGCCAGCATCGTACTTTGTGAGCATCTCTTATATGTGCTGGGCCTTTAGAAGATTAGGTGTTGTGATGAAGAGTGATAATTCCATTAAGAACTGGCTTTACTAGGAGAGAAGAATGATTCAATTAGAATATCCCTTTAATAAAGAAAAAGTTAGAGAACTTAAGGTCGGTGACATGGTTCTCATTACGGGTAAACTCTTTACTGGTAGAGATGCCATTCATAAGTATCTCCATGAAGGAAACCCGAGTCCTGTCAATTTGGAAAATCAAATCATCTACCACTGCGGGCCAGTTGTTCTTGAAAAGGATGATGGAAGCTATGAAGTTAAAGCGGCGGGCCCGACTACTTCCATAAGAGAAGAGCCCTACCAGTGGGAAGTTATGCGTGACCATGGGATTGTTGGCGTTATTGGTAAAGGTGGCATGGGGCCAAAGACCCTAGAGGGGAATCAAACCTATGGCTGTGTTTACTTCCATGCCATTGGGGGAGCAGCTCAGGTATTGGCCGAAAGAATCATGTCGGTTGATAATGTGTACCTTAAAGAAAAATTTGGCTCTCCCGAAGCGATTTGGGAGTTAAGTGTTGAAGGCTTCCCGGTTGTTGTAACTATGGACGCTCATGGTAACTCCCTTCATGAAGGTGTAGAAAAATCGTCCCGAGAGAAATTAAACGAGAGAATGTAGATGAAAGATGAATCCTCTTTATGGGAGCCTAGCGCTCAGCGAATAGAATCAAGTGAGATGAGAAGGTTTCAAAGCTATCTTGGTCAAAAGAGAGCTTTGAAATTTTCTTCTTATCCTGAGTTTCATCGCTATAGTGTTGAGAAACCTGAAGAGTTCTGGTCTGATCTTTGTGACTTCTATTCGGTTAACTTCTCTAGTCCTGCGACTAGAGTGTGTCCTGATTCATCCTTTAAAAGTTACTCATGGTTCGAAGGAGCAAAGCTTAATTTTGCTCAAAATCTTCTTAAAGGGGGAGCGGATGATGATTGCGCCCTTCACTTTATTCATGAATCCGAGTTAGAAGAGAAGATCACTTATCGCGAGCTTAAGCAGCGAGTGTCCGCTTTTGCTGTGGCCTTAAAAGAGACTATGAATGAGGGAGATGTTCTGGCGGCCTATATGCCCAATATCCCTGAAACAGTTATCTCTATGCTTGCTGCAACTAGCTTTGGTGGTACTTTCACTTCAACAAGTGCTGATTTTGGCATAGAAGGGGTGGTTGATCGCTTTGGTCAAAGTAGGCCTAAGGTGCTCGTCACTGTTGGCTCCTACGAGTACAACGGCAAGACTTATTCTCTCATCCCAAAGCTGCAAGAAATCGAAAAGAATTTAGATTTTATTGAAAAAATAATAGTGGTTGATTTTCTAGGTAAGGGAGAATCCATTTCATCTCTAAATAAGGGAATTTCATGGGATGACTTTATAGCAAAGGGGAGTACTGAGCTGACTTTCACTCCCGTTAATTTTGCCCATCCCCTCTACATTATGTACTCCTCTGGCACAACAGGAAAACCTAAGTGTATTGTTCATAGTACTGGGGGAACACTGCTTCAACATATTAAAGAACTTGGTTTGCATACTGACCTAACCAAAGAGAAGAGTATCCTCTATTTCACTACATGTGGTTGGATGATGTGGAATTGGTTAGTCAGTGGGCTCTACTTTGGCGGCAGGATTGTGCTCTATGAGGGGAGTCCAGGAAAACCAAGTCTTGGTGGCTTCTTCGAAGTCATAGACCGCGCCAGTATAAATATTTTTGGCACGAGTCCAAAATTCTTAAGAGCACTTGAAGATAGCGGCTATAAGAATACAAGTACTCTTCCAAGTTTAGAAACGATTCTTTCAACCGGAGCACCTCTACTGCCAGAGCAGTATGACTATATTTACCAATCGCTTAAAGAAGATACCTGTGTAAGTTCGATCTCTGGAGGCACTGATATTATAGGCTGTTTCATGCTTGGCAATCCTACGATGCCCGTTAAAAGAGGGGAAATTCAATGCCTTGGTCTGGGGATGGATGTCGCTTGCTTTGATGATAATGCTCGTCAGGTTCAGGGAAGAGAAGGAGAGCTTGTTTGCTTGAGCACTTTTCCTAGTCGGCCCTTGTACTTTCTCAATGATGAAAAGAGTGAGCGCATGAACAAGGCCTACTTCGATCACTTTCCTGGTGTTTGGCACCATGGAGATTTTGTGGAGGTGACTGAATCAGGTGGAGTCATCGTCTACGGAAGAAGTGATGCTACCTTAAATCCCGGGGGAGTAAGGATTGGAACAGCTGAAATTTATCGGCAAACAGAGGGGCTGAATTGGATTGCCGATAGTGTCTGTGTGGGAAAGAAGATTGATGGGGATGTTGAAGTCGTTCTCTTCATTAAATGCTCTCCAGGTGAAGCCCTTAGTGATGATAGGGCCGTAGAAGTTAAGAAGGCCATTAAGCAGGGGACAACTCCTCGTCATATGCCCCGCTTTGTTTTTCAGGTAAGTGACATCCCCTATACCCGAAGTGGTAAGAAAATGGAGTTGGCTGTGGCCCGAATTATTGAAGGACGTGCTCTTTCTAATATTGAAGCAATAGCTAATCCAGAGTGCTTAGATGAGTATAAGGCATTTTCAATCGAGTAGATTATTAGAATCGAGTGGTACCAGCATTATTTATAGTACCAGAGGGAGTGAGCTTCATAGGCTTCTTTTCATAAGATTCATGAATAGTTCTATTCCATGTTTGAAGGACTTGGCCACTCTCACTATCAACGTAGGCATTGTAGCTAAAACGGCGGCCTTCAGCATCCTTAAGTTGGATCAAAACCACTTCTGCATGACGAATCTGGCCTCTTTCAACAATTGAGATACTTTGTTCTTTCTTTAAAAAGAGGAGAGTCTCAGGACGAAGAAAGCGCAATAGGTTTTGCCCAAGCTTCTCTTTCCACTCTCGAGTGACTTTATTGGAGGCCAACATGTTGGGGGTGATTTTCTTATTTGCTGGATTTATCACTGTTCTTTTCTTAGACTTCACAATAGGAGAAGAAGCAGGCGAGCGAGCTTTCTTTTCTCCTTTTAAATTTGGTAGTTGATACTTTTCAATCTCTTTAGCTGTTGTAGGGTAGCTTTTAACTTTACCACCATTAACTTTATTATAGGTTTGCCATTGCTCAGGGTCTGATTGGTAGTGGTTACTTAGAAAGTAAAGGAAGCTGACAGCGAAGATTATAGCTGAAAAAATGAAGAAGGATTTCTTATTCATAATTGGCCCTTAGTCTATGACCGTAAATTTAAAGTTAATGAGTTTAAAAGGCTTTGCTCCCGAATACTCATAGTCCAGGTAATCATCTCCACCATTGAGATCGTCATGATAGCAATCTTCACAGTTAGTAAAACGGGCACGAAAGCGGCAATTAAAAGTAGTGCCCGGTGGAATATCTGGGCTCACTTCAAAGAAGATCACGTTACTAGAGTTAAAGGTTGGAACTCCCTCTTCTGTTTGGAGGGATTCTGCCCATGTTTCTTGTGCATTTAGTTTTGAGTAGAAGGCGTGATCAGCAC
Source organism: uncultured Bacteriovoracaceae bacterium (assembly GCA_937930825.1). Classification (GTDB taxonomy): domain Bacteria; phylum Bdellovibrionota; class Bacteriovoracia; order Bacteriovoracales; family Bacteriovoracaceae. Next base: position 2,709 of record CALHBL010000005.1, on the reverse strand, counting down.
CTTTTATGGCCCGTATGAAACAGTCATTTGGTGAATCTTCACCACCAAGACAATTTTGACTAGGGAGTCCGATGGAGCTTCTCAGCTTCTCTTGAACAACCCACTTCGTGGCATCTGTATCGGCAAATTCAACAAAGCAAACTGGGGCCAGTGCTTCATCTGGTTCAAGAATATTGTCTTTACCATTGTAACGAGTAACATAGTCACATCCACCTTGGACGCCTTCACCACTTGTAAGATCTGCGGCGCCAGCAGAGGCGAGAGGAAAGTTATCACCTAAATTATTACAAAAGGCATTGTTCTTAGCGTGATCCCAGTCATTGGCCAGTATGTGCACACCGGCCATTGTTGAGTTTGAAGTATTAAGTAAATTTAGGGCAACCCCGACAACTTCACCGGGGCTTATTTGAGCATTGCCATTATTAAAAGCAAAGTCTCCATCAATTTGTGAGGAAATGCTGCTAACCTGGCCGCCCAAAATCATTCCTTCAATAGCTCTTTTAATATCAGCTTGATTATCAATAATAAAAGCAGCTGCAGCACCATCTCTATTATCTAGAATCAGAAGATCTTTGCCGATGAATTCAGATTTAACTCTATTAGTAGGGGTGACTAGAGTATGTGTTCCCGAGTGTCCTGTAGTCATATGGTTATCGTCTTCATTATAAGTTTTAAAAAGAAGGAGTCCGTAGCTATCGACTAATTTCTCATAATCATCACGAGAGTAGGAGGTGACTCCGCACATATTGAAGAGTGAATTTCCTAAGCTTCTCATGAAATACTTAGAGTAGGTTTGAATAAACCTTCTAAAGTTAATGGGGTTATTCTTTGAGATCCATTCGATTGCTTCAGTAGGGTTAAGATTAACCTTATATGCTGCCGAACTACTGGTCAGTATTCCAGAGCCTGTCGCCGTTTGATCACCAAGCTCTGCCAAGGTCTCAGTTAGGATGTGTATGGTGATTTGCATGGCCTGATCATTAGTAAGACCGCAGATTGAAGTATCGGCAATACTCTCTTTAAAGGCCGTTAAAAAGTGAGAAATAATTTGTCCTGCATAGTGAACATCTTCATAGGGCGTTTCAGGCTCATTGGGGTCATAGTTGACATAGCTAGGGTAGGCGAGTCTGCCTTCTGTTGAAGTATCGATGCCTGGAGCATGAAGAGCTTCTCTCTCACTCATAGGTCTACTTTGAAGGAGGTAGCGTCCAAGACCCCACTCTGCAAAGTGAGTACGGTCATTCATAAATTGGGAATAGAAGTCGGCAATACCTTCGTTGATACTTCCGGCTTCATCATAGAAGAGGTAACCCAGAGCACTTTGCGTGGATAGTGTACCAAAGAATGCTCTTTGGCGCATATTCATAGAAATTTGATTAAAGGCATGGCCCATTTCATGCCACGTTACAGTTGGGTCACTAGAAATATAGACAGGGGGATTGGTTGTGACATTCCCTAGGCATATTGTCTGACCAGCAGGATCATAGAAGGCATTATTTTCAGCGCCACAATTTGAGTAGCCTTTTAAAAGTCCAGACTGGTACCAAAAAGGCGTTTTGGTTGAATCAAAGAGATTCGTCGGAATAGAAGAAGTGTAACCATAACCGATGGATAAACTGAGAGAGAACTCAAGATTACTCATGAATTTATTCGTGATATCTCTCATATTGCCAAAGGTTTGAACTTCTAAGAACTCTGAAGTTGTGGTGCTAAAGCCCCAACGATTCTCATCCGCAGTTGTATAATTGGAGACTTCTGATTCTCTGACTTCAAGGCAATTCTCAATATCAGTTCCTCCTGCAGAGCAAGGAGCAATCAGAAATTGATTTGTCGTAATAAATTTGGGATCTCCTGTTAGGAGGAAATCTAAATTCGCGGAGTTCTCTAGACTCGTATTTCCGGACAGAATAATAGGATTATCATCAAAGTAGCGGCCATAGTTAGAATCAACGCTTATACTGCCGCCACTCGCACTGGCGCCTCTTCTAGTTTTTGAAGCACTAGAGCCGCCAGGAACACATGAGTAGAGAAGAAGGCCTGCTCCAATGATGAGGGCCTTCGCAGAGTATGCAGGTAATATAGTCATACCGTTTGAGTTTTCAAGTATTGAAAACTCACTTAAAGACTTGTATACCCGAATGGTACTAAGACTCAAGTTACTCGCCGTTAGGCGAGCTACTTGAATTCCTTTCCAGAAGCGGTATAGATGTTGTGAAATCCTTCTCAACTTTCCTCTTTGTTTATTTTATTTAAGTGGGGGGCACTCTTATCTGCCGCCCACAATATTATTAATAATGGCACTGGCCTCAGGGCCTAATTGGTCGGAGTCAAAATTACCTAGGCTAAAGCCTTGGGCTCCGTTTTGTCCTTGTTGGGCCATGCAGGGAGCTCCTTGCATGCGCTCTCCGATACGCTTGGACTCACTTGCTGTGACTAGAGATTTAACACTGGCGATGGCCCTTGCTGCTCCTCTAGGGCCTGTTTTTCTAGGACTATATTCTGACCTTTTATCTTTTAGGCACTCATCAAAATCGTTACCTTTTTTCTTCGAACAAGATGAAACAATAGTTACTGCCTTATCAATCTTAAGTTTTTTGCAAAAGCCAATTTCTTTTTTATCATCCCAATTATTAGAAATATAAGCATCAGTTAAACCTGAGATTCCACTCTCGTCTCGAATTGCTTCAACTAATTCTTCCTGTGTTTTAG
>CALHBL010000004.1 GCA_937930825.1 uncultured Bacteriovoracaceae bacterium | reverse complement strand
TTACATCATATCGAGTTATAGCTTCTCTGTAAGCGAACTCAAGCTCAGGTTGCTTTATAAGTCTTCCAAGGTCACTTCCTGCATGAATAAAAATTGAAGGCAAGTCAAACCAGCTTTTTAGTAATGCGCCTGCGATAGCGTATGGTTCTATGTAACTTACTATTAATACATCTATTTTATTACTCTTACATATTTTTGCACCAGCTGATGCTAGCTTTGTTACAAATAGATCGCTTTGAGGAATATGATTTTGTCTTTCACCTATATTAGCTGAGCTCGAAAGGTAAATATTTCCCTTTTTAGTTACAGGTATCAAGTTGCTGGAGTCAGATGGTAGCAAACAGATGCGATAAAGGGGCTCAACCTCAAAAGAGTTTGTAACAAAGTATACGTCATTACCGTCTTGCGCTAGGTTTTTGGCAAAATAGTAATTGTTCCTAGCAACACCGCCCTCTATTGGCGGATATTTTCCAATTATCAAGATATTCAAGGTGCACCTCTCTGAATTAGATTATACATATACTGATTTTAGAAAGCTCTGTTCTAGAGTTTGCATCTCTGCTATGATTAAGTTATGTCTGCAAGTAAGAATAGCTTAATTTTATCTTCGGAGTCCCAAAAAATAAATAATTTTCTTTTAAAGGAATCGGAGTTTATGAAAATTTCGAGAACCTTGAGAGAGAATTGGCCAGAAGGAATGGTCTCTTCTATCCATCAAGGGCAAAAGAGTATTTTCTATGTAAAGGAAATTGACAATATACAGCATATTTTTATAACTAAGGATTTTCGAACAAACCTGAGCCAAGAAAACAGTATTTTTAATTCTAGAAAGCTGGGTGGAAGGGTAAAAATTGTTTCAATTACCCCTTCTTTTTCTGAAGACTATTTGATTATTAGGATATCTGATCAAGGCGCAGACTTTCATTCACTTAAAGTATTAAATATACTAAATAACGAGATTGTTCCTGAACTAGAGATTCAAAATATTCGAATTTCTAACTTGGAATGGTCTTGTAACGACAAGAGCTTTATTCTTACGACTACTGAAAAAAATAATAAAGCATGGAAGTTTGATATACTTCAGGTTTCACCTTTAACAAGAGAAATTACATCACTTTATAGTATTGTAAGAGAAAAGCCTGTTGCGCTTTTTGCGTACTGGCATGGTCCCTCCTCTTTGATATTAAACGAAATGAACTCAACTAGAAATAACTCCATAATGTTTTTGAATCTAGGTTCGAATCGAGTAAGTCAGATAGATGACCCTTTCTTATTCAAAATAGTTTTTTTAGGAACCTTAAATAACACTTGTTACTTTTTAGTTAATAAAAATAATGAAAATAGTTCATTAATGATGTGGAAAAGTAAGGATGACCTAAATTTAAAGTTGCTAAATAATTTCGATAATCTGAATATTACAGACGCTACTCTATATAATCATGAGCTTCTGGCTATCGATTCGAGTGAAATCCATAGTAGACTATTAACGATACCGATTAATATAGAAAATGCAACTCCTAAGCTTTTATTCAATCCTAAAGAAGCTTCTACATTTTTTATAACAAGGGCTGCTAGAGACATAAATAAGCTAATCGTCACGGGAACGAGCTTCACTGAAAGACAGTCATTTTATATAGTTAATAAGAATAATTCTGTTAAAAAAATTGAAAGTAAAAATACACAGTTTAGATTTTCAGTTAAGCAGTGCTTTGCTGAACATAGTGATGGAATAAAAATTCCGTATTACTTGATAACAAGTAAATCAAATGAAAATAAATCGTGCCCTACTCTACTTAGAGCTTATGGCGGATTTGGAGCGATTTCCTCTCCTCGTTATTTTCACGAAAATATTGAGTGGGTAAGAAATGGAGGAAATGTTGTTGTAGCCAATGTTAGAGGAGGTGGCGAGTTTGGGCAATACTGGCATGAACAAGGAAAGGGAGCGAATAAAAAGCAGTCTATTGCTGACTTGATTCTTGTTGCCGAAAAATTGATTTCATCCAAATTAACAAAACCTTCTCGGTTGGCATTGTATGGGAATAGCCACGGAGGTTTTTTAACTTGTGCTGCGGCCTTAGATAGACCAGAGCTATTTCGTGCTTTGATAGCAGATCGAGCTCTTTTAAATTTACTTAAAATAAAAGATGAAAGTTCAGGTTGGGCATGGATAAATGAATTTGGGGACCCGGATATAACTGAAGTAAATAAGCAGTTAAATTTAATTTCGCCACTCCAGTGCCTAAAGAAGAATAATTCGATTGATACTCTTCTTATTAGCTCTGAAAGCGACGAGAGAGTTAGTATCGCCCAGTCGATTGAGTACCTCTTAAAATTTAGGTCTATTTCCAATAAAGACATTTACTTGAGAACTACTCAAGGTAGTGGACACGGCACTGGTAGATTTAGAGCAGATTTTATAGCTGAAAAGTCTGTTACTCTAGCATTTTTAACAAGTAAGTTAGGTATTCCATGGACTTTATAAAAAATATGACAGAGTCTAGATTCTTTGATGAATATTTTGAGAAAAAATATCTTCATGCAGACATAATGGCAAAGAGTTGGTTTTCAAACCTAACAAAAAAAATTGACTTTGATCATATTCTTACATCTCAATATTTATCTCAAAATCGAATTCAAGTTATACAAAATGGTATCAATATATCACCAAGCGAATATTTTAAATTTCTCACAATGAGTAATGGTAGCGTTCAAGAGAGTGCTGATATTTTAAAAGTTATTTCCTTATATGATAAAGGATGCACAGTTTTATTACCAAGTCTTCAAAACTTATGTAATGAGGTTCGACTAATTTGTATCAAGTTGGAAAATATCTTTCAAGTTAAAATCAGAGCTAGTGCTTACTTGAGCCCACCAAACTCTATAGGCTTTTTACCTCATTATGACGGACACGATATTTTAGTTTATCAAATCGATGGGAAAAAATCTTGGATTTTGGAAAGCTCAGAGCAAGATTTACCCTTAAGTGGAAATTTTGAACCTGATAAAGGGAAAAGGCTATTAGATTGTGAACTTAGTAAAGGGCAGCTGCTCTATGTACCTAGAGGAGTTACACATACTGTAAGTACAACCGGAGGACACTCCATTCATATAACTTTCTCTATAGCTCCATGGCGTATCTCAGATATAATTCCCAAAATTTCGACGATAATGTTTGAAAATTTCTTTAATACTGACAGTATTTTTAGAGAGAGTATTCTTTCGTATAATAAGAATGAAGATCAAATAATACAAGATATTACAGATAAAACTATACAAGTGTTTGAATCAATGAAAGACAGAGAGGTTATTGAAGAGATTGTTAAGGAGTTTTATTTTCGTCAAAGAATGGATCGTATTTCTAGCAATAGTGGGATATTAAACTCATTAAAGAGTATTTCATGTATTAAAAATAATATGACGTGGACTTTTGTCGAAGATTCGAACTTCAAGTTGATCAGCAAGGAATCAACATTTGTTATTCATTTTAAAAGTAAATATATAGAACTTGATAATAGCCTGTATGGCACTCTACTTTTAATTATGAATAAAAAGAAAGGTGTAATCAAAGATTTTTTAAGCGTAGTAGATAGTGATATAGTAACAACATCGTCTATTCATAACTTTTTAAAAATATTAGTGAAGAACTCTATAATTCTTGTTTCACAGTGTTAATTAGATGCTATGGCTTGAGCTTTGAGCTCTTTTTCTCAAACTCTAACTGGCCATTGATGCCTAAAAGAAGCCACCGCCCCATGGGCCTTTCTTCTTGCCCTTCTTGGGCTTCTTACCTTTGCCGCTGCCGCTGCCGGCCTCTTGACGAAAGCCGGGGTTACCACCGGGCATTCCGGGCATGCCTCCTCCCTTCATCATCTGCATCATGCCGCCCATCATTTTTTCCATTTGGCGGAACTTGGCAATGAAATCATTCACGGCCTTTATGCTGGAGCCAGAGCCTGCGGCAATGCGCTTTATTCTGGACTCTTTAAGGAGTTTATAATTCTGTCTTTCTTTCTTGGTCATTGAATCGATGATCACGCGCATGCGCTTCATTTCATCTTCAGCAGGAGAGAGATCCCCCATCTGGCGCATGGCCCCGCCCATGCCAGGGATCATTTTCATGATGCTGCCCATGGAGCCCAAGCTCTTAATCATATCCATTTGCTTCATAAAGTCTTCAACGCTGAACTGCCCTTTTTCAAGGCGCTTCATCATGCTCTCAGCATCTTCCTTATCAATGGCCTCTTCGGCCTTTTCAACGAGAGAGACCACATCCCCCATATCAAGAATTCGCCCGGCGAGTCTATCGGGATGAAAGAGTTCTAGATCCTTCATCTTCTCACCAGTAGAAATAT
>CALHBL010000003.1 GCA_937930825.1 uncultured Bacteriovoracaceae bacterium | reverse complement strand
TATTGAATACTTTAATTCTGATTTACTCATTTTAAAGATCTAAATCTTAAATTTATTTGTTTTTAATTTTGCTGACAAATTGACAGGTCAATTTTAAACAAGACAAATCCCTGACTACTACCTTTCTTCTTCCGCTCTTATCTCAACATTAACAACATTAACTGGAGCTTTTGGAATCCGGATAGGATTTAGTTACGTCAGGTACGTCTGTCTAAAACGCCCGATTATCTTTCTCGTCTTTTTCATTACTCCGAAGAGCAATAAACTGTAATCATATTAGAATGTAAAAGATCAAAAATACTTACTCAAAAAATCTCATGTCTAGCTTTCACACTAGCCTCGCAAAATTGGTGGAGATGACTGGGATCGAACCAGCGACCTTCTGAATGCAAATCAGATGCTCTCCCAACTGAGCTACACCCCCAATTTTTTTAATTTTGGAGATCAATCAATTTCTGAGGTGAGGGAGAATTTATGTTATCCTCGGTTCCCTGTCAACTATAAAACATTGGTTTATAAAAAAAAAATTGTAATAATATTTCCGTACACTAAAAACCCTACTTAATGACTCAAACCAAAGAGGACAGAATCATGATGAATAGAGAATTCAAAACATACTACTTGCCCATACTCTTATGTTTAGGTGCTATTTCGGGGTGTTTTGATAATAAGAAGGTCGAGACAACACCTGTCAATATAAGCCCAGACCAAATAAGAGCGCAAGATTTAGCAGTCGACAAGAATGGACTATCAGAGAAGAAGATAACAGTGAAGACAGTCCACGGTAATATCACCTTCAAGCTCTACCCTAAGAAGGCACCCAATACAGTCACCAGAATTATAGAACTTGTTAATCAAGGCTTCTACGATGGCATCAAATTTCACAGAGTTGTTAAAAGCTTTGTTATTCAAGCAGGAGACCCGTCAGGCACAGGGTCTGGGGGTAGTGGCAAGAAACTAAAAGCAGAATTTAATGATATTCAACACATTAGGGGAACTGTTGCTATGGCCAGAACAGCTGATCCAGACTCAGCAGACTCACAATTCTACATCGCTCTTACAACTATTCCTCATCTTGATAAGAAGTACACAGTCTTTGGGCAAGTTACAGCTGGTTTGGATATATTAGAAAAGATTCAAAAGGATGATGTTATTATAAGTATGGTCTTTAAAAAGTAGTTTCGCACAAAAAGGTACTATCAGTTGATACTACCTTCAAAGCTAGCGGAAAGTAGCGCTCTACTTTCCGTGTCTGCTTCCATCCTTGATATAGATAAAGGACTTCAATACAACTAGTGCAATCACAAGGATGACAAGAATAAGCCACGTCGGGGCCTGCATTTGATTAGGCTCTAACTTTTGGACAGAATCAACAACGATGGAAGATGTTTTCATATTTTCATTCATAATAAGGCCTCACCTTTATCTATAGAGGGACTCTAAAATCACTACAACTGCATATACAAAAGCGCTCAAAGGAATTGCTGCTATAAACTTCACCCATCCCTTCTCTTCATCTAAGTGCATGTACCAATAAGCAACAGCTACGGCCTTTGCAAATGCTAAGACTGAAAGGCTGACAGCTTTCATAGTATAGGACCAACCAGCTTCGGCAGCAACAAGCTCCGCTGCAGTTAAGACACCTAGTAAGATAAATACTAAAAAGTACTTCTTCTTGTGACTGTGATAACCATGAACTTCAGCATTCATATATAACTCCTAACTAATTATACTTTCTATTTACGAGTAGCCCAACATCAATCATAAGCTTATTCATGCCGTGCTTATCCGTTGAATAATAGCCTCTAATCATTCCTTCATCATCCACTAGGGCCAGCTTCTCAGAATGCACGATATCCATCAAAGAAACCTTCTCACGGCCAACCATACCGTCGACTGCTTCTTTGTCACCCATAGGCACCTTGAAGCCATCAATCAAGAGCGATCTAAGCTCTTTTCTTGTCCCCGTTAAAAAACTCCACACATAGGGATTGGCCCGATTCTTTCTAGCGTACTTATGAAGAACCTCAGGAGTATCGTAATCTGGATCCACTGAAATAGATAAAATACCTATCTTCTGTCCCAAGCCTTTAACTCTCTTCTGCGCAACCTTAATCCTCTCAACTAACCCAGGACAAGTTGTTGGACAGGAAGTGAACATAAAAGAAGCAAAGTAGACCTTTCCCTTTAAATCTTTAGAGCCAAAAGGCTTGCCAAAACTATTTGTAAGACTAAATTCCGGAACTTTAAAAAGTCTTGGCAGCTCCGGGGGCAGTACTCTATTCATCGATCTATAAATGGGGTAACTAAAAGTGATAATAAAGAAAATAACCCAGAACGATTTATTTCGAACAAGTCTTTCAATAAAGTGTGATTCGCGAATATATTTTATCGTTTCAGTTTGTTCCATATTATTTAAATCGAGATACAAATTCCTTTCTCTTTGGAGAATTTTTATACTGTCTTAGACTTTGGACATAGTAAGCCAAGGCCCAAATCTTTTGATCTTCAAGTGTACCTTGCCAAGCAGGCATTGATGTTCCGCCAACCCCGGCAAGTAGTCTGAGGTAGATGTCTTCAATTTCATGATCTGCTCTAACGCTTCTTAGCTCATGCCATGTAAAATCTGGTGGAATACTTGAGTAGCCATGATCTGATTCCTGAATTTTTAATTTATAAAAATCGTCATCAAGCTCATCAATACTTTCATCAGCAAGCTCTCTAGACATACTGTCGTACTCAGCAAGTGTTACATAACCTCTGTGGCAGGTCTGACAATTGGCTTCAACATGGTAAATCTTCTTACCTATCTCGATTGCCTGGGCTTTACCAGCAAGGGTGAAGGGATCTTTAAAAGGCTGCTCATTGAGTTTCTCACCTAGTTTCTTATCTTTTCCAATCCATGTCTTTGGAGCAAATGTCTTGATATATTGCCAAACTGCTTGCATCTGTTCACGCTTAAGATCCCATGGCAACATGGCCGATCCGTTTAACCCATGCTTGAGAGCTTTATAAATAGATTCATCGTGAGGCAACTCTCCAGAAACAACATCCCCGAATTTAATAATACCCAAAGTAAAATTTCTTGGAGGTGGTTGAAGTCCTTTTGAAGCTACGCCATTGCCGTCACCTTTAACTCCGTGGCAGGCCATACAGTATTCAGCATAGATTTGCTTCCCTTTATTGAGGGTCTTTGCAGGGACGTAGTGACCGCCGGCCATGACAACACCTTCGCGAAAGTCATTAGGCTCACATCCTACAAATAGGGTGACTAAAAAGAGACAAAGTGAAAAATTTAAAACCAATTTCATAGTTTTCCTCTAATAATTATTCAAAAAACAAATAAACTAAAATACATAATCAACCAAACAATACCTAGAAAGTGCCAATACTGACCTACATTTTGAACCAGCGATAAACTCTTATCGTGATCTCTTTTTCCAGAAATAGTTGGTAGTAAAAAAAGTAAGGCGATAATTCCGCCCAATACATGTGCAGCATGAATCCATGTAAAAGCATATATCATAGAAGCAAAAACACTTGTTCCCGTAAAAATACCTTCTGACCTTAGCTTGCTCCAGAGCATCGTTTGCGCAAACATAAATAAACAACCAAGAGCAAGGGTTGAATAGAAGTAAAGCTTACTCTTCTTAGCTTCTTTTTGAATAAAACTAGATTCAAAACCAAGATAGAAGAGTGAACTTATCAAAATGATAGCGGTGCTCATCGTTGGCAGTCCAAGAGTGATCCGCTCCATACCTAGGGGCGGCCAAACTTCTGAGGTAAAACGAAAAGCAAAGTAACCCAGCATGAGGGTTGCAAAGAGCATGGAGAATGAAATCAATGCCATGATCATAGCAATGGAGGAGCTAAGCTTCGCCTTTGCTGGATCAAGTCTCAATTCCTGATTTACCATAGTTCCTGACATAAGCTACGCAAGTTCCTCTGTTTGATACTGGAAATCCTTATTGCTATTAAGGTTAGGATTGCCAAATTCATGGGGCCCACACTTAACAACAGGGATTTCTTTAAAGTTATAATGGGGAGCAGGTGAAGGAATTGTCCACTCAAGAGTCCCGACTTCCCATGGGTTATCACTTGCTTTTTCTTTCTTAAAGAATACCGCGTGAACAAAGTTGATCACAAAAATAATTTGAGCGAGGCCCATCACAATTGCAGACCAAGTCGTAAATGTATTGATGGGGATCAGCTTCTGAGTAAACTCATAGATGAATGGGTTGTAGATTCTTCTATGCATCCCGCCGTATCCAACAAGCATCATTCCAAAGAAGACACCGTTAAGACCCATCATTGTGATCCAGAAGTGAACCTTCGCCCAAAACTCATTCATAATAGTTCCAAACATCTTGGGCATCCAAAAGTAAGTCGCTGCAAATCCACCTAAGAGAACTGAAGCGGCCATTGTGTAGTGAAAGTGACCAACTACAAAGTAAGTATCATGAAGATAGAGATCTGTTGTTACAGTTCCCAAATAAAGACCTGTAAGTCCGCCCAGTCCAAAAACAAAGACAACGCCCATACTAAAGAGCATCGGACTATGGAAACGAATTGAGCCCTTCCAAAGAGTTCCGAGCCAGTTGGCAAAGAAAATCGCTGAAGGTATTGAAATCGTCATAGTAAGGGTCATAAATGTTTGCGTTAGCAGCGGACTCATTTGAGTCGTGAACATGTGGTGACCATAAACCAGAGTTGAAAGGATTGTAATTGAAGTCATGGCAAGAGCTGTTGCTTTTGCTCCAAACGCTGGCTTTCTTGCGAAGAAAGACAGCTGATCGGATACGATTCCCCAAGCGGGAAGAATAAGAATATAAACTTCAGGGTGACCAAAAATCCAAAAAACGTGTTGGAAGAGAACAGGATCACCAGTACCGGTGGTCGCTGCTGCTCCGGCCAAGAAGAAGGTTGTTCCAAAAACTCTATCGAAGATGAGAAGAAGAACACCAGCTCCTAAAACAGGAAGGAAGATAGCGTTTAATACTGCTGTTAAGCCTAAGCCCCAAATAGTGAGAGGCATATCAAAGTAACCCATGCCAGGAGCACGAAGACAGATGATCGTTGTGATGTAATTAACAGCGCCCATTGTAGAAGAGACACCCAAAGTAAAAATGGCCAAAGACCAAAGGGTTTGCCCCACACCAGGAGAGCCAATAAGAGTTGAAAGCGTTGGATAGGATGTCCATCCACCGGCCGCAGCTCCTAATGGAGTAAAGAGTGAACCTAGTAAAATCAAACCTGAAATAGCTGCAATATGAAAGGAGAGCATATTCAATAGCGGAAAGGCCATATCCCTAGCACCCAACATAAGCGGAATACAGAAGTTACCAAAAGCCCCAATCAAAATAGGAGTTATGGCATAGAAGATCATGATCGTCCCATGCATCGTGAAGAGCATGGCATATGTATCAGGAGGAACTGCCCCACCACTTTCCGGGAAGAGGAAGTGTCCGATTACTGGAAATGCTTGGCCAGGATAGGCCAGAGTCCAGCGAATCATTAGCGCCATTAAGCCGCCAACGAGTAAAAAGAAAATCCCATACCAAAGAAACTGCTTTCCAATTACCTTATGATCATACGAAAAAACGTACTTAGATAGAAAGGTTGTTGGCTTGGGGTGGATGTGCTGTTCGTAAAAAGCCATCTCTATAACTCCTCAATTAAATTATTTAGTCATTCCTACTTTATTTGTCTTTCCATTGGTGGCCCACTTCCAGCCCCAGTAAATCGCCGCATCTTCCGGGTCATTTACTGCATCGTGAATTTCTTGGGCCTCTGCCAACCAATGGTTGTAATCATCTTCTTCATATACTGTTAGCTTTGCGGCCATTCTATAATGATAAGTTCCGCACATTTCAGCGCAGGCTATCTCATAGTTGCCAGGCTTATTAAATTGAATCCACATTCTAGTAATTCTGCCAGGAATAGCATCTGTCTTTCTTCTCGCATTCGGAAAGTAGAGCGAGTGAATTACATCTTTAGAAAGAATCTGAAAAACTACCTTCTTCCCTGCAGGGACTCTTAAGTCATTCAAAGTAACAATATCATCTTCCGTATTAAAAACTCTATCGGCACCTGCTTGACGAAAGTTCCATGCCCACTGCTGCCCAAGAACTTGAACTCTTACAACATCTTCTCTTGTTTCATCAGGCCAATTGACAAAAATACCTATGTAATCATTATTCGACATTCTAGTGATATTTAAATCGATCCCAATGAAAACGGCGATACCAATAATAGTCGCAACAAGAATGTGAATCTTCTTATTCCCATAAGTATAGTAAGGCTTCGGGTGTCTCTTCTTTGCATAGAGAAATGAAAAACCAAAGAGGCCGATACAAACGAGAAGAAAGAAGAAGATATTAAGCGTCGTTGTGTAATTAAAAAGATAGTCAATCAAGTGACCATGCTCAGAAATATCCTCTGGCGGGGAAATCATTTGCATAAAGGTAAGTTTATCGGCCATAAAGCTCTTCCTCACGAAAGGGGTTGCATATTACTTTTTTTAAAAAATTATTTTCCTGCATTTTAGTCGTAATTGAATGATTTTACTACCATAGAAGCTGAATTCTTAACTTAACTAAGATAAATCAAGGATCCGAGTAAGAGTGGAAGATAAATTATTGACCCAAGGAAGTAGATCCTTGCCCAGCGTCTTAATAGATCTTGCTCCTTCGTAGGAACACTAAAAGTTTTTAAAGCGACTAAGGTAAATAGAATATTTAATACTGTAGCAAAATAACCATAGGCGTCAGTCACTCCTTGATCGTAGATCCAAGGGTACAAAGAAGTTGCGGCCAGAAGTACCGTCAGAACGAGAATCCCCCACTTCGTGAGCCTCAAACCGAAGGCATTCGGGTAAATCACGATATTCGCTTTTCCGTAATCTTTTGCATGGTAGATGGAAATAGCGAGAAAGTGTGGGAGCTGCCAAACGAAGAGAATAGCAAAGAGAATCCAGGCCATTGCATCCATCTTACCGGTAGCTATAGTCCAACCCATGACTGGAGGAATCGCCCCTGGAATAGCCCCGACATAGAGCGCAGTAACGCTCTTTTGCTTAAGAGGAGTGTAGGCAGCTAAGTAGAGAAAGGCGGCCGTAAAGCCAAGGACTGCTGTTGTGAAATTTACAAAGTAATAAAGACCAAAAAGAGATCCAGCTAAGAGCATTGAGCTAAATGCCAATGCAGTGGAAGCCTTCATTCTTCCCGAAGGCAGTGGGCGATCCTTAGTTCGGTCCATCAGGCCATCAATATCCCGCTCCATCCAGCAGTTGAATGCTGCTGCGCCCATAACGAGAATGAAAGTAAAAGTAAAACCAACAAGTCCTTTAATAAGTGGGATTTTTCCTGGTGCTAATACAATCCCCACAAAGACTGTGGACATTACTAAAGAACCAAGACGCGGCTTTGTGAGATCAAGAAGATCTCTATAGAACGAATAGACTCTTGGGCCGAATGTGGCTTTTTCAGCACTTCTGATTATGAGATTCAATTTCCAAATAAGTGCAGTACTTAGTGCGCCAAAAAAGAAGTGGGCCATGTTCCAGCTAATAGCATCATCTTTAACGATTGAGAGAAGACCGCAGATTTGATGGGAGGAAAGCGTGGCAAGAGAGGCCAGCGCCAATAATCTCATCATTCTTTCTTTGCCACTCTTTAAAACAATTCTTGTGAGAATAACCGCCCCTACTAACCAGGCCCCAAAAGAGATATAGCGGTAGAACATATGAACTTGGCCCTGGGAACTTCGCGGCCAAAAGCTATAAGACCCGCCGCTAAAACAGCTTAAGGCCGATTCAATCCCGGCCCCACATGCCCCTGAAGCACCAGAGTGTCTAACGAACACACCTAAAATAACGGCTCCCGTGCAAACGAATAAGAGAAAGGCCAGGGCATCGGAAAGTGCGAAAGACCAACTCTTCTTCAGCTTAATTTCTCTGGAACTCGAAAGCGCACTGATTCGATGATCTATAAAGATAAGTAGGGAGACAAAGACAAGAGAGAGGGCAAAGTGAGAAGTGTTAACAATCGTCGGAACTTTAAATGAGCTGGTCACTCCGCCCATAAGACCCTGAAGACCGACTATAAAGAGCGCAAAGAAAGCAGTGTAACTTAAGTTATCCATTGCGTCAGAAGATTTCTTTGAGGCCATTCTCATTCTAACTAGAAGCATTAATGTCAGGAGACCAACCACGAACCCTAGAACTCGTAATCCAGTGGTAAAACTAAGACCGAGCGAATCCGCACTTGTGTAGCAAAGTGGCCAACTAGTGCAGACTAGTGAATTGCTCGAGTAGTGAACCATACCTCCGAGGAGTAATAGCCCAAACGCGAACACAATGGTAAGAAGACTAAAATTTCTTGTGCGCATCATGATTGTTTTTTGGTTGGAGTGATTTATACACATCACTACTGCATATCGCAATAAACTTGTGCGTCAGTAACGGAGGCAAATTCAATGAGTGAAAAACCAACAGGCACTTACTATGGTGACTACCTAGAACTTCCTACCTTACTTGATAGCCAGCACCCAAAGAGTAAAGCCTTGGGCAATGAAGCCCACGAAGAGACCCTTTTTATTATTGTGCATCAAGTTTATGAATTATGGTTCAAACAAATCATTCACGAGTTTAATTCTGTATTAGACATTTTCTCTACAGAAAATATCCCTGAGAACTTTATTGCCACTGCTGTTTCTAGAATGGAGCGAGTGATTAAGATTCAAGGTCTCTTATTAGATCAGCTTCCTGTTATGGAAACCATGAGCCCCATGGACTTTCTAGAATTTCGTGACCTCTTGGTTCCGGCCTCCGGTTTTCAAAGCGTTCAATTTAGAGAAATCGAAGTTCGCATGGGCTTAAAAACTAATGAAAGAAAATCAGTTGATAGAGACTACTTCCTTGGTCGTCTTAATAAGACGGATAAAGAGCATATTCTCGCGGTTGAAAAAGATGACTCGCTCATAGACCTCTTGCAATCATGGCTTGAGAGAATGCCCTTTACGAAGCAAGCCGATTTCAACTTCTGGGGTGAGTATGAGGGTGTTATTGAAAAGATGATCTCTAAAGATGAGGCCATCATGAAGAAGAATAGCAGCTCCATGCCACAAATGGTGAGAGAGGCCAATGCCGCCAATCTTGAGGCCACAAGAAAAACTTTTAAATCCCTCTTTGATGAAGGCCTCCACGATCAGCTGCGAAAGAAAGGTAAGAGAACGTTGTCCCAAAGGGCTACTTTGAATGCGCTTTTTATTCTCCTTTATAGAGACGAGCCTATTCTCCAACTCCCCTACCGCTTCCTCACCAGCTTGATGGACATAGATGAGAACTTCACAACATGGCGCTATCGCCACGCTCTCATGGCCCAGAGAATGCTTGGAACAAAAATCGGAACAGGTGGATCATCAGGCCATCATTATTTAAAAATGGCAGCAGAGAATAATAGAGTCTATGAAGATATTTTCAACCTCTCAACTTTTCTCATTCCTCGAACGGAATTACCAAAGCTTCCAAAAGAGCTTAAGAGAATGCTGAGCTTTTACTTTATTAATGACTAAGGTGATTTTAGTTTTTTAAATATACTCTTAATAAAGAAATCTTTATTTAATTTAAGGGGCTTCTCTTCTATCAAATCATAGAGGAAGCTAAGGTCATAGCGAGTATTTGCTAATACTGTAATAGAGCGTTTCTTGGTAGTGTCGACGATCAAAAACGAGCTATGTCCATTAATCTCCCCCGTATGGGTAACAATACTCGCATCTTTAGATTGCCCCCAAAAGTAGCCTATTCCGTATTCTCCCATCTCTAGTAAATTTACTTGTGCGGACTTAAAGCTTCCCTTTAAGAATAATCCGCCCAGCTGCCCCATCGTTAGAATATTACTCTTGATCCCTCCGGCCGCTTCAATTGCCTTATAATTGAAAGGCTCAACCTTATTGAACCAAGAACTGTACCCGGGGACTAATGTTTTCTCCCCTGTCTCGATTCTAAATTGAGAAAGGTTATGCTGTACTTTAAATTTCGCAACGAGATCTTCATAACTCATGCCATAGATTTTTTCTAAAACTAATCCGAGTAAGCTTGCACCAACATTCGAATAATTCACTTTCTTTTCTTTTAGTTTCATTGAATTAAGAATCTTATGAAGTTTTTCTTTATTAAAGTCGATATAGGGATTGGAAAAGTTGAATCCTTCGAAGAAGTCTTTAGGAAGGCCAGAGGAATGAGTGAGCAGCTCTTTGATTGTTATTTCTTGATGAATCACTTCATCTGCATTAAAGAACTCAGCCATCTTAGATTCAAGACTTAGCTTATCCTCATCAATCGCTGCTTTAATCAAGAGCCCAGTGATACCTTTAGTAAGAGAGCCTATTTCAAAGAGGTCATCACTTTGAAGCTCTCTTCTGCCAAAACTCTTTGTTCGCGACTCACCTCTATCTTTAACATGGACGATGAATGAGTGAAGAATACCTTGAGATTCAATTCTCTTAAACTCATCCATGGCCTTATCAATAAAAGCTGCATTTAAATTCATCCATGAGAATCCGATAAAAATAATAAGGCATTTTTTAAACATTGACCTCTCCACATGAAATTCGATACTAGCTCTTAATGCCGTCTAAGCGACAGCTAGGTAGACAAGGTCTTTATTTTATCATCTCTCTTAAATTAAAAAAGAGAAAAGGCATAAAGAATACCTTTTCTCTCATCATTCATTAAATTTAATAATGTAGTTATTCTACCGTACAATGGGGGAAAGACATTCCTGGGAATGTAATTCTTCCACCGTCAGCACCCATTTGGATAAAGCCTTCTGTCATTCCTGCATACGTGCTCAGCCCTGCTAGCACAACGTTACCTTCAATTTCGCCAGGACCTTCAACAAGAAATTGAGACTCAGAATTCTCTTTTAATACTGCCATTGTACTTTTAGATAATACTCCATTTTCCAAAAGATCAACTTTATAGCTGGGCATAACCTCTTCAGAGAATTCAACTGGAGAATCCACTTGCTGCTGTAGAGATATTTCTAGCGCTAGTCCGCTAGTATTTAAGCATTTAATTTTTGTTGGAAGAGCTTCTGCAAAAGAAGCAAAACAGATAATTGCGCTTATAATAAAAATTGCTTTCTTCATTAATGACCTCGTTGTTGTTAATTTTTCTCTCGAGGTACTCTTAACTTATCTAAAAAAAGAGATATAGAGCTTTTTAGTAAAGTGAAGATTTTACATTGCCCAACTGTTGATAAGTCTTTGAGTCGCACCAGAAAGTAGCACTCATCTCACTTAAAACCTGGTGTCTAGGGGATAATTACCCCTCAAGATTCTCATTCTCCCTATAATGAAGCATAGTAGAGTTTAAAAGATCCAAGGGAGCTTATATACCGCTACTGGAAAGGAATTCAAGTAGCTCGCCTAAAGGCGAGTAACCTGAGTCTTAGTACCATTCGGGTATACAAGTCTTTAAGTGAGTTTTCAAAACTTGAAAACTCAAACAGGAGGACTATATATGGCCGAAGAAAAGATCATTACGGGAAAGCAGAAAGTCATCGTTGATAAGATTGTCGATCATCTGAACTCTCAAGGTAGCGATATGTATTACGAATCTACTATCAATATTTGCCGTGAAATTCATCATGTTATTCAAAAAGAATCTTTTTTAAATCATGAAGAAAAAGAGATCGTAGGTCAGCTCACCCCCCATGATATACAGAACCTTCTAAGCTATAATTCTAGTTGCTGCTAGTCACGTGAATGTAGTCTGGCTAAAGAGAGATTTAAGACTTGCTGATAATGAAACACTTTTTAACGGGCTAGAAAGTAATGCTGTTGTTATTTATATTTTTGAGCCAAGAATTTCCCATAACTATGATTGGGATATAAGGCATTGGCGATTTGTCTATCAATCACTTAAACACCTGGAGGCAAAGGGCCTTAAAGTTCACTTCCTCTATGGTGAGGCCCAGCCTGTATTTGAATGGCTGAAACAAAAGTACGAATCGATCACCGTCTTTTCTCACTGTGAAACCGGTAATGACCTAACCTATCAAAGAGATATTGAACTAGCGGCCTATTTTAAGTCATCAAAAATAAGTTGGAACGAGTATCAAAGTAATTTAGTCATAAGAGGGGCAAAGAATAGAGCGGCTTGGGACG
>CALHBL010000002.1 GCA_937930825.1 uncultured Bacteriovoracaceae bacterium | reverse complement strand
CAACTAATTCCTCATGGGCAATCTGGCTCTGGCCTTTCTTTAAGTTGTAATTACTGAGGAGCTGATCATCCACATGAACTTCAATATCTACAATTAATTGATCAATACCTATAATATGAACAGATTTCTCATCATCTAAATCACGCTTGAGTGGTGTTCTTGTTTCCTCAGAAACGGGAAAGTAATGTCTAGTCTTACGCTTACCGGGAAATTTCACTAAGAGCTCCTTACACTGTATAGGGCTTATAGAAATCTATTGACCATTTGTCTAGCGCTATACACTCTTTATTGGCCAGCTACTTACAGATCAATAATTTTTGTGACTAAATGGTCGCTTCAGCGTTCTTGACCAATAGGTTCCAACTGATCTTTCTTTATTTGATAAATAGTACCTGTCCCACGCTCTTCAAGAGTGTCTTTGCCAGTAGGTGCTAGAAGGTCATAGTAACCTAGTTCAACAAAGGCTTTTTTGGCCTTTGAATAGAGTAAATAGTAATACTGTACATTACTTACATTGGCTTCAATGAGTAACGAAATATCAAGATGACCATCCTGATTGAGATCAGTTAACTTAAAGGGAAATGAATGGTTCTGGCCGACACCTTTGAAGTTCTCAACCTTAAAAGAATATGTTTTCTTTCCCTGATGAATTTTAATGGAGGTTACATATTTATAACCAGATTCAATATTGTAAACCATACTAAATTTTGAATCTAATTTTGGTATTTCAAAAAGTTTACTTTCCTCCGCAAAGACGATATTCATCCGTAAAGTCAAAACAATAGTTGTGATGATTACTTTTATTTGCATTGCTCCGCCCTTTCAGTTTTACTTAACTTGAAATAGTCTCTCATCTTTCTAAAGAGTTGGGCCCTATGTTCTAAATTATTACAGTAAGCTCCATTGATACAGCGGCTTGCTCCTGAGACTTTTATAATTTCTTCAGAACTTAGCCCTTTTCTAATTTTGTCGGGATCACCACAACGACCACTCTTCGTTTCTAAACGACACTCGGCTTTTATTGGCTCTCCTGCACTATCCACTGAAAAGCTTCCATCTGGATTTCTAACATATTTCGCATTCCAATTAGCTTTTCCTCCACTTAGGTCGCACCGACAAGGCCTCTTCTTACTCTTTCCTCCATAGGTTCTGCGACCAGTTGCTAGATCACTGCAACTACGCCCATCCTTTTTCCAAAACCATGCTGCAGATTCAACCATATGCTGTGGTTTACAAATATCTGCCATGCGGTAGGGATTGGTGAGGAGATCTCCCTCATCAAGACTGAGCCCTTTATTTTCTCTATTAAAGGACTGAATTATTTCAGTTAACTCCTCTTCTGAACATTGAAGATTTCTACTAGCAAAGCTAATTTCCTTATTTGTCGATTCAACCAGAAATTTTCCTTTCGATTTTTGATTAGCATATTCAATGCAATTAATCTTACCTTCTTTTTTCTCACAATACCCTAGGTGAGCCTTGAATTCGGCGTAGCTCAAGTAATTAATACAATGGGTAAGTTGAATAAGTCCTCTTCCGCGCCACCTACTGGGATAGCTATTCTTTCTCATTGATGTCTCAAGAGTATATCTTCCTTTCTTATCTCTTTCGATTGATATATCTTTTCGAGACTTATTCGTTCTTTTACTTACACTTGAATAATTTTTAAAGCAGGCAAACCTTCTTCGAAAGTTATCAAAATATCTTTTCCCACCTTGAGTTGACTCTTCATGTTCTGAACAAAAACTGCCAGCTTCCCAATTACCACTAAAGAGTTTATTTCTCTTTTCTTTTTCTTCTTTAGAATAATATCTCTTATTACCAATTTCTGTACTGTACATGAAAGATCCGCTCTCATGGAAGAGTTGACTCAAGAAAACTTCAATCTCTTGCTCTTCAAATCCAATTCCATAACGGTTCATGGCATTGTTAATGGCAGGAGTGAGGTATGCTAGTGTATTGTCCAAATACCTCTTACTCTTTTCATAATCTCCTGCGCTTAATGAACCTTTAATAAGACATCTGAGATCTTCTTCGCTTACCAGTAAAGGGCCTTTTAATGGTTCCGCTGGATCCGAACAGTTTAATCCTCTTTGAGGAGAAAGGGTTTTGACGACTGTATCCTGTATTTCATCAATATTAACATCAATAGCTTGAACAAAGAAAAAAGGTGAGTAGATCACAAGTATGGCCATAATTTTTTTCATGCTTACTCTTCGTCCTAAACGAATAATACTTTAATACCCATAGACAGTTGATTACTGCGCTAGTGGTTGGAACACTAGACCCACTTCCCTATAGTTAATCAATCTCCAATTGGCATTGAGTTAGCCGTTCATTTTAGTTAGTCAATAATAACACTCTTAGAATTGTAATCGCTATCGCCACCAAAATCCTTGGCCTTCTGCAAATAGAATTGTATTTTCTTCTCTGGTGTTTCGAATTTCTCTTTCACATCAAGAATTTCGCCATCCAAAAGCCGTTTCAACTCTTTTTCCTTCTCTTCTTTCATGATTCTCTTGAGTTTCTCATTTGCTGTTTCTCTTCTCTCATTGATGTCCTTAGAGAAGTTTGTACCAAAGAGCTCAAAGCCATAATCGTAGAGAGGCCGTATAAAAATAGGATCATTACTTCCTCTTTCCAGGAATTGAATCATCTCTCTAATGAAAGACCTTGACTTGGGCTTATGAGTAAGGCCTGCATAGAGGTAAACCAAACCTGAAGGGGATAATTTATCCCTGTAGTCTAATTTCTGAAAGGCAGCATAGAGATGGGTTGAACTGTCCTCGTGGGAGTCTTTTACCGTCAGAGTTTTGAGAAGCTTTTGACGATACTTCTCTGCGCTATAGTCCTCTAATAAAGTTCTTAATTCTATTTTATAGACCGTATCATTTTCAAGGAGATAAATCAGCTCTTCTCGGTATTGCCTAGACTTTCCTTCGATTGTTTCTTTATCCACTAATTCTAAAACACCTATATTTTTTTCATCCCAATAAGATATTTTCTGCGCCTCAAGAGGAAAGAGTCTTTCTCTAGAAGACATAATGAAGAGATCGTAGACGATCCCAGTTAAGGGAAGCTTCCAAGGACTCCAATTGTCTCCAACATCAGGAGTAAAAAGATAGGAAGAGAGGAAGAAATTCTTTGAAAATAAATCTCTCCAAACATTTTCTAGGCCTTCATTCATAATTTTCTGCCTAAAAAGAGGAAGCCCAAATACCTTGTGCCTATGAAGGTCCAAGGTAAAGCGCTTAGGACTATGAAAGATGACTTGATTTATTTCTTTATTCTTATAATTGATAATCTTATACCCAAAGAAGTGCTTTCCTTCCCGCCGCTCGATGATCGGAACAACTTGAAAGCTTGGATGCCTGATGGGAAAAGGAAGAACATAATCAGAGAAGTGAAGCCTCTCCCAGAGCCTCTTATCTTCAGCACTGATCCCTTCCATCTTCTTAAATTGATAAGCACTTCCCTGATAAATCTTAGCAGGCAGCTTTTTAAGACTAAGAAAGGAGCTATCAATACCTTCTGTCATTGCCTCTTGATAGAAGTGATAGGGCATTTTTAAGGCAAATTGATAGGCCACTATGCACATACTCAAGAAAATTAAAGGAATTATAAACTTCATAAGAATCATTTCGGTCATTTACCTCATGGCCATGAGTAAATTTCTCTCATTATTTTAAAAAAAATTACGATAAGGAGTGAGTATAGATTAAGAACGAATATTGTCAGAAATAGGAATAAGAATGAAAAATAAAATAAAAGTAGTCAACACCCCCTTTATTTCCACTCTCTCATCCCTAGTCCTTCTGACCCTACTCACCAGTTGTGATACTCCTAGAAGTGATAGAAGAGTCACTGGAACTGCGTCCAATTATTCTCTGTATGGAAATAATAACTATACGACCCCCCGAGATACCATTGATGACCCAACACCTCCATTAGAAGTGACTCCTACCCCAGGCACTACCCCAACTCCTGTTACAATCCCCAGTGAAGTTTCTCACTGTAGGTGGTCTCAAGATGGCGCAAATGGTTTTGAAAGAGGATCGGCCCACCTCAGCCCAAATGAAGATAGTGTTTCTGAAGGGGCCTATACTCTATGCCAATCAAGTACCAATGAACTAGATGTTTACTTACAACTTAAGAATCCAATAACCGATCAACAGCTGTGCCTTATCCCAACTCATCACTCGGGAGCAAACTCAGTTTATATAGGTGAACCACGCTGCCTTGTTGTCCGGTCAAATACATCACTTTATAAGATAACTTTAATTAAGAACCGTAGTGGCTTCACAGGCCATACGTTAAACGGAGTCATGATGATGAAGGATAAGGCTTATCAGTATGCGGCCCCTTTCTATCAAATGATTCTCTCACCTGATGCCTATATTTTCTGTAGCCAATGGCTTGCTCAGTATGGAGACCCAAGTTATTGCGTCTCCTTTCAAGAAGGCGGACACTACACAAGCACACCCTTCTAAGAAATTAATTCTTAAGATTACCAGAAATAAGTTCTCCACTCTTGTAAAGGCGATACATATCGCCATCAACAGAAGGGAAACTTACAATTGGGATAAGAGTATCCGTGTTTGCCTCATTACCTTCACTAATTCGGTAGCAAATAATAAAGTAGTAGAAGCTAACTCCTTCTCTGTCATAGGCTTTAATATAGGTATAGATGATATCCCCTTCATCATCAATCTTCTTAAAGATTTCATCAGGGTCCATCATCGTGGGTTCAAAATACTCTTCGTATAAGGGGAAGCTTTCAATTGGAATATCTGCTGGACTTCTGTCTTCTATCAATGAGGCCAAGTAGCGAGACTTCTTACCTTCTAGCTCCATCATAGTGGACTCATCGATTTCCATATGACCTTTATTTTCATTTTTTTCAGCACTGGTGTGATAGTCCCTAATATTCGTTAATGATTTTCCCCATTGAAAGTTTTCTAACATAAGGGAGCTCTTGGTCGCAGAAGCACAGATAATAAAAGAAGGCTGATTATCATAGAGGAGGCAGAGGCACATCATGGAAAATTCACCATATTTGGGGTCTTCCAAATGAGCAATGAATGAGTGGAGTTCATCCCCCCCATCAAGCTCTAAGCGCCAAACTTCACTTGGTCTTCTTAAGAGCTCATCCATAAAGACAGGCATACCTACAATTTCAAGAACCTCTTCATCAGCTAGGCCATTATCACTTCGCCATTGCTTTTCTTGTTCTTCAAAATGATTGACTAGCGGATTATAATACTTTTCTATGCAAGGCTCTGAGCAAAATCCAACCTGCCCATCATTTTCGACAAAGAGAAGATCTTCTAAAGAGTTTGTGAGCTTCTTACACTCACCACAAAAGAATGCAGCTGTAAAACAAGACAAAACCTATGCCCTTGGT
>CALHBL010000001.1 GCA_937930825.1 uncultured Bacteriovoracaceae bacterium | reverse complement strand
AAGGGTAAGATCTTAAATGTTGAGAAAGCTCGCTATGATAAGATGCTTGGAAATGCAGAAATTAAAATGCTTGTTCAGGCACTCGGTACAGGTATTGGTAAAGATAACTTTGATTTAGCAAAGTTGCGCTATCATAAAATTGTTATCATGACCGATGCCGATGTTGATGGGTCCCATATTAGAACCCTACTCCTTACACTCTTTTATAGACAATTTCCTGAGCTTGTTGAAAATGGCTATATCTACATCGCTCAACCGCCATTATATAAATATAAGAAAGGAAGATCTGAAAAGTATCTTAAAGATGAAAAAGGCTTAGAGTCTTTCCTTGTTGTTAACTCAGTAAAAGGTGCAAGTGTAAAAGTTGATGGTACGGCCATCGATAATGAAGAAGTTATAAAGCTGATTAATAAATATACTGGGTATCATAAGAACTTAAATTCATATGATAATCACTTCGACACACTTCTCTTAAAAACAATTATTGAGAGTACGAATATTCGAGAAGAAACACTTAAAGTGAAAGAAGAACTTGAAAAAGAAATTACAAAGATATCAGAGCATTTTAAAGCGATTGAAACTGAAACATTGAAGAAGTATTCCTTTGAGATTGTTGAAGATAAAGAGCACGCCTGCTTCATGATCAAGGCCGAGATTAGAACAACTGCAAGAACAAAGAACGTGAAAATAAATTCTTACTTCTTAGGTAGTTCTGAGTTCCATGATCTACTCAATGGGTGGGAAGGTGTAAAGAAATACAAGACATCATCCTTTACCCTAGATAAAGAAAAGTCAGAGTTAAAAGAATTTGAAAGTCTTGAAGACTTTGCAGGTTTCGTCATCGCTGATGGTAAGCAAGGTGCTTATATCCAAAGATATAAAGGTCTTGGTGAGATGAACCCAGATCAATTGTGGGAAACTACAATGAATCCTGAAAACAGAACTCTACTACAAGTAAAGGTTGAAGATAGTATTGAGGCAGATCAAGTGTTCTCAGTTCTCATGGGCGATAACGTTGAGCCTCGAAGAAAATTTGTTGAAGACAATGCACTTAATGTTAGAAATTTAGATGTTTAATTAGGAAGAACATATGGCCGAAAATAATAGTACAGATACAGCAACCAATGTAGCTCCGATTTTTATTCAAGATGAAATGCGTGATTGTTATTTAGATTACGCTATGTCGGTTATCGTCGGACGAGCACTTCCTGATGTAAGAGATGGTCTTAAGCCCGTTCACAGAAGAGCGCTCTTTGCGATGCACTCACTGGGTAACTATCACAATAAACCTTTTTTAAAATCGGCCAGGGTCGTTGGTGATGTTATTGGTAAGTATCACCCCCACGGTGACTCTGCTGTCTACAATACGATAGTTCGTCTGGCCCAAGATTTTTCCATGCGCTATCAGCTTGTTGATGGCCAAGGGAACTTTGGCTCGATTGATGGCGATAGTGCAGCAGCTATGAGGTATACGGAAATCCGTATGAAGAAGCTTGCTGAAGAAATGTTAAAAGACTTGGATAAAGAAACTGTAGAGTGGCAACCTAACTATGACGACTCCCTTAAGGAGCCCAAAGTATTCCCTACTAAAGTACCTAATCTCTTAGTAAATGGATCTTCTGGTATTGCTGTTGGTATGGCGACTAATATACCTCCTCATAATTTAACTGAGATTATGAATGGCCTACTTCTTCTCTTAGAAAATAGAGACGAAACTTCTATTGAAGACTTAATGAAAGTAATCCCTGGACCTGACTTTCCAACTTCTGGAACAATTCATGGAACAGAAGGAATTAGATCTGCTTATCATACCGGTAAAGGTGTACTGCAAATACGTGCAAAAACAGATATTGAAGCTTATGGGAAGAATAGTGATCGAGAGAGAATTGTTGTTACTGAACTCCCCTATCAAGTAAATAAATCGAGACTTATTGAGAAGATTGCATTCTTAGTAAATAGTAAGGCCATAGTTGGAATTTCTGATATACGGGATGAATCTTCAAGAGAAGGGATCCGCATTGCAATTGAACTTAAAAGGGGTGAAATTGGTACAGTAATTCTTAATAGGCTCTATAAGCATACTCAGCTGCAAACTTCCTTCGGTATTATCTTCTTAAGCATTTCTAATGGCACACCTAAGGTTATGAACCTTAAAGAGCAGTTACTTGCTTTCATTGATCATAGAAGAGAAGTGGTTATTCGCAGAACTGTTTTTGAACTTAAGAAGGCTAAGGAAAAAGCTCATATTCTTGAAGGTTTAAAAGTAGCAGTAGAAAATATTGATGCTCTTGTTGAAATGATTAAGAAATCTGAAGGGCCTGCGCAAGCGCGAGAGAAACTGATGGCAACTTATTCGCTGTCTCAGATTCAAGCTCAGGCAATTTTAGATATGAGACTTCAACGTCTTACTGGTCTTGAGCGAGATAAAATCATTGCTGATTACGAAGCGATCATGAAAGAAATTACAAGACTCCAGGGAATTCTAGCTAATGAAGACCTAGTGAAAGGTATCATCAAGGGAGAATTTGAAGAAATTCTTGAAAACTATGGTGATGAGAGAAGAACAGCTATTGTTGCAAGAGCTGATGAAATTCAAATTGAAGATCTTGTTAAAGAAGAAGAAGTTATCGTTACCGTAACTCACAAGGGATATATAAAGCGGATGTCTATTGACACCTATAAAACACAGAAGCGTGGCGGGACAGGCGTTAAGGGTGCTTCAAGTAATGACGAAGATTTCTTTACAAATATTTTTACAGCAAATACTCACTCTACCCTCTTCTTCTTCACTTCCAGAGGAACAGTATTCTCTAAGAAGGTTTATACAATTCCTGAAGGAAGTAGAACGAATAAGGGACGAAATATTGCCAACTTAATTCAGGTTCCAAGTGGGGAGAAGATTAAGGAGATTGTTTGCATACCTAACGTTGAAGATATCGAAGGTAAGTTCTTAATTTTCGCTACCGAAAGAGGTCTCATTAAAAAGTCAGCTCTATCAGACTACAAAAATGTTAAGCAAAGTGGTCTGAAAGGTATAAAGATTATAGATGGAGATAATCTTCTCAATGTAAGGGTTACTTCCGGGGATCAGGATGTTCTTCTTTGTTCTTCTAATGGAAAGATAATTAGATTTTCTGAGGATGACTGTCGTCCTATGGGCCGAGTCTCTCAGGGTGTTAAAGGAATTAATATTGATGATAGTGAAAAAATCATTGGTATGGAGATAATAAACGACAATGTAGAAATTCTTTCTATAACAGAGAATGGTTATGGGAAGCGTACTTCAGCATCTCAATACAGAAAACAATCTAGAGGTGGTAAGGGGATCTTGGCCATGAGGCTAACTGAGAAGAATGGTGAAATTTGTGCCATTAAGCCAGTCCATGAAGCGCAAGACCTTATGATTATCACTGATGCAGGTCAGGTTATCCGTACCAAGATATCTGGAATTAGCCTCATGGGTAGAGCTACTCAAGGTGTTCGTATTATTAGATTGAAAGATGGTGAGAAAGTTGTAGCTGTAGAAAATATTGTGGAGGAAGATTCTGAAGAATAAGTATATTTATTTGGGGCTCCTCGCTTTATTGGGAGTCTCATCTCTACTTATTGACTTTACTCCGCCATTGAATAAAGAAATTTTGCAAGCTCAAGATTTTATATCTCAGCAAGATTATAAAACAGCAATTTTTAAATACGAAGAAATACTTAAGAAGCATCCTCCAAAAGATATTCAAGTGAAAATTAATTATCAGCTTGGTGATCTCTACTCCATTTATCTTTCTGAAAATAAAAAAGCAGTTCAGCGCTATTCAACAATCATGAAAATATCAGAGGATCCTCGTTGGCTTATTAAGACTCAGGAACGACTGGGCGAGATCTATTTTTCTTATCTTAAGGTATATAAGAAATCGATGGCGATTTATGGAAAACTTAGTGAGTTTAGACCTAAGTTAATCGAACAGGACTTCTATAGATTTAGGTATGCATTGAGTACTTTCTATAGTGGTAATAAAGCACTGGCCCTGAGGCTATTCAAAGAGATCCAAAAGTCTCCTACTGGTGAGCACTATACAAGGTCATTCTACTACGAAGGTTTGATCTATTTTGAACAAAAGAAATGGCAAGCATCTATTGATACATGGAAGAAATACCTAAAAAACGAAAAAAGAAGAGACAATATTGTTCAAACTAAATTTCTTATGGCAAATGCTTATGAAACAATAGAAAAGCTAAAGATTGCCTATAATATTTATTATTCGATACTAGGCGAATACCCAAATACTTTAGTGATTCAGAACCGTTTAAAGGGCATATATGAAAGACGAGTTGCTAGAAAGCGCTAAGTTTTGAAAATACCACAGAACTGGATGGCGGCCCTAGGTATTGGCCTGTCACTACCCTCTACAATATTTGGTATCGCCTGGGGATCGATGAAGTTGGTTGAGCTGGGTTATCTTTCGAGGTTTTGGGGTATAACTCTATTCTTATTTGTCATTTCGAATAGTCTCTTTCTCTTGGTATGGAATGGAATTAATAAAAAAAATTGATCACGCCTTATTTTGGCCTCTGTCCTTGTCGGTGACTGGCATCTTTCTGCTCTTTAGTAGAAATATGACAGAAGCAATCGTAGTAATAGGAGTTTATATCAGCACGCTGATTAGTTTCTATGCTCTCATGTATATGACTCTTGGTGCAATGAACGATCCTCAAACTAAGAGGGCCGGTAAATTTAGCAAAAGTAACTTTGCTTTTTATGCGTTATGTCACACGCTTTTTCTCTTTGGTTCTATTGGTTTGGGTGTACTTTTTGTCAAAAAAAGGATAATAATCTCGGTACTAAATTATGTTATACAAATTTTTGTGCTTGGCATTGGCTTGCGCAAGAATCTTAAATAAGTTGAATTTAATTTAACTTTGGATTTTTTGATGAAAAAAAACCTTCTCCTCTTTCTATCGCTTATAAGCGCTAATACACTTGCTGCCTCTGGTTTTACTTGGTTTGGTGGACTTTCTCATGCGATCCATGTTCCTAGTCATACAATTACTTTTATTTTTGTAGGCATTATCCTCCTTCTAGCTGGTGTTGCTTACAGGTCTAAAATAGCAAAAGTTTCAAATGTAGTAATTCCTGATGAGGGAATTACCTTTAGAAATATTGTTGAGCTCTACGGAGACTTTATTTATGGGCAATGCAAAGGGATTATTGGCGAAAAGGAAGGACCAAAGTACTTCTCATTTATTTCTACAATTTTTATTATGATCCTTATTTGTAATCTGATTGGCCTGATCCCAGGTTTCTTACCGCCAACAGAATACCTATCAACAACCCTTGCCTTAGGTGCATTTGCTTTTATTTACTACAACTATCAAGGTTGTAAAGAGCAAGGAACTTGGAATTATATCAAGCATTTTGCTGGCCCACTTTGGTATCTTGCTTTTCTAATCTTTCCGATTGAAATCATCTCTAACTTCATAAGACCACTTTCATTGGCCTTAAGATTGAGATCAAATATGATGGGTGACCACATCGTTCTCACTCAGTTTTCTAGCCTTGTTTCATTGGGCGTTCCGGTTATCTTTATGATTCTTGGAATACTAGTCTCACTTATTCAAGCCTATGTTTTTACAGTTTTAACAATGGTTTACGTTCAAATGGCGGTAGCTCACCACGATCATGATGAGGATCATCACTAGAATTTAAAACCTCAATTTTTTAACCACTATATTTAGGAGACGGTTATGTACAAATTATTATTAGTTTTCGCAGCAGTTCTAGTTTCAGGTGCAGCTTTCGCTGAAGGCTCAACTCTTATTCAAATGAACGAGTACACAAAAATTCCAATGTATTTTCTAGCGGTTGCTTTTGCTGCTTTCGCAGGAACTAAAGCTCAGTCTGCTGCAGCTTCAGTTGCTCTTGAAGGTATGGCAAGAAACCCAGCTGCTGCTGATAAGCTCTTCGTTCCAATGATTCTTGGTCTTGCACTTATGGAATCACTTGTGATCTTTACGCTTATCACAATCTTCCTAGTATAATTCTTACTTAGAGATTTAATATTGAAGGGGCCATTTATTGGCCCTTTTTTTAAATTTTGTTTAAATCATTCCATTTTACTCTCATTGATAATTTTTCAATCTTCTTTATAATTATTAAATATGCTTAGCTCTCTTTTAGATCTACAAACTCTTTCCCTATAATAAAAAAATTGCCAATTTTTAGTATGAGTAGAGCAGTAAAGGCCCTTGTTCGAGCGTTATTCATGCCGGACGACAATCTCATGTAATTGGCAGCTGTCTAAATAGTAGGCACTGTCTACATTGTTAACATCGTAGCTAGTCAAGCTACTGATTTATGGAACAGGTTGGTGGCATGATAATTGAACTCTTAGCCTCATACTCTAATATAATTAAAGAAGGTAGATATGAGAAAATCGCTAATTTATTGTCAGCTAATACTTCTTACTTTATTTGCAGTTTCTTGTGCAAAAGATGAAGTGCCCAAATCAGGTGCTGGCAAGGAAGAAAAGAAGTTAGACACAAGCTTTCTAAGGCTTGGTGCGATTGGAACGAAGAATGTAAGTGTTACTCCAGTAACTGACACAACAAGAATACATGTGTTAAGAGATGATCAAAAGATTACTATAATCAATAGTACTGGTGAAATTAAAATAGCTAACTTTGACTATAGTAAGCTAAAAAAAGATCACATTATAGTTGGAAATAGTGTTGATAAATACCTTTTTAAATACACAAGAGTTGATGCTCAGGCTTCTGCAGCCTCTATTAAAGTTGAGCAAGCTTCTTTGAATGATATAGACGATAAAATGAAAATGGACGTTGAATTTACTCCTGAAATCCAATATCGTGCATCTGAAGGAAGAAGCTATACAGAGAGTATCGGCGCTCTAGCAGGCTCGTCCATGGTTGCAGCGAATGCTCAGAAGTCTAGTTCTGATAAAGTAAACCCATCAAAGAAGAATATATTAAGATTTGATAATTATGAGATCATCGACACCAATAAAATAAATATAGCCGCCTTCAATTTAATTGCTGGCAATAAAATGACCTTAGAAAAAGGAAGTGATGTTAAGGCCACTATAGATAGTGGTTATATTGAACTCATTCCTACATTTAATGGTTCTTATGACTTCGAAAGTATTAATGATGTAGAACTTATGGCAACTTTCGATACGTATTTGAAGTATCGTTTTGAAGTTACAGTTGAGACAAATGAAGCGACGATGGGGATGATTTCTTTTCCATTATTTAAGACGATTAGTATACCAGTTAGGGCCATGGCCGGAATTGTTCCAGTCTATGTAGACTTAAATATTGCCTTCCCTGCAGGAATGAAAATATATTCAAAGAGCAAAGGTAAAGTGACTTTTACAATAGAAAATGAATACGCCCTTAATGCTCAAATTGGATTCAATTCGGACGCTGGAACTCACCAAGATGGACATTACGATTATATTGTAAAAGATCAGAAAATTGATATTAAAAGTGGTAATGCTAACTATGCCTTTGAAGTTTTCTTTGAGCCTAAAATCAAAACTAAAATGTATAGAGTTTTGGGTCCATACGCCTACGTTAATTCGAATGTACAAGCTGATATTAAGCTTCCACTGGACAAAAATAGAGATGATCTCTTCTTAAATTTTTCTGGAGGAATAGGCTTACATGTCGAAGATCCTATCTTTGGTAGGAAGCTCTATTCTCTGAAGTCAGATAGCCTCTATAATTTTTCAAAGGGCTGGGATATTCTTGGACCAAACCTTGGAGGACAGGCAGTTCATGGTCTTCAAACAATGGGTGACGTAGGTGTTGAAGTCGAAGAGTTAAGTGACGATGGTAGTGTAGCTATCCAGCTAAGACCTAGTAATGCTTCACTATTAACTCAAGTGATTGTGACAAAAATGCCGGCCTTTGGAAAAATAGTGTTAGGAGATAATTTTAAAATGGATGGCATTGCTTACTACTACCCTCCCCAAGTAATAGAAGGAACAGATAGTTTTCAGATCGTCACAATAGAAAGGGGTGTTAAATCTGCTCCAACAAGAGTAACTCTAAATCTCTCCTCTAAGGCCAAGCAGCAGGCCAGCGGCCCAAAGAATGTCCTTTCTCGCTATGAATCGCCTCGTTCGTCAACGTCAAAGGCTCATACTGTTGGAAATATGATCGTATCTGCTAGAGATGGAGTGTGGGACTTCATGGAAGATCCGATTATACGAAAAGAAAAGAGGAACTTATTAAGAAGAAATGAGAGAAGGCAGCTTTATAGCTCTACGGTTATTGCTGAGTTCTTAGTTAACGACAAGTTACTAGAAAATGAGGATATATGGGATAAAACCTTCATGGAGCTGCGGCTAAAGCAAACCAAGGGAAATGATTACTTCTTAGAGCTTATTCCCACAAGTATTGGAACGAAAGTACTTGATGGTAGGCATGGGCATGAAAACGCTATTTACTTTATTAAAAAAGTGAAAGAACTAATTACTAATGTAAATAAACATATTAAAACTTCAATGAAGGTAGATATCAAAAATTATAAAGGAAGTAGCCTCGAGGATACGATGAGTAAACTTCATGAGTTTTTTGATTTTGACAAAGGTATAATCACTCCTCCAGTAGACTTTGCAACTATTGTGCGCACTCTTGGTTGTTTAGATGAATTGAGTGTTCAGCCAAGAATGAGCTATACCTTACTAGATAGAGATGAGTGGTTAGACTACCTCGAACTGGAAAGTTTAAAGGTGAATAAGTGTTCAAAGCCAGCTTTAAATAGCTCCATTAATATGATTTATGATAGTAATTTAGACAAAGTGTAAGGCTACAGCTAACTGACTGAATTATATTTAATGCCAATAGGCAAAAGCTTGAAATTATGCAGCAAAGGAGATAAGAATTAATAAATTTCAATAGGTTAATGCTTTGGGTAAATTAGATAATTCTTATATCAGGCGCTGTCTTCAGTTGGCAGAAAAGGCTAAGGGCTTTACAGCACCAAACCCAATGGTTGGAGCCGTTCTCGTTAAAGACGGCGTGGTCATTGGTGAAGGCTACCACGAAGAGCATGGAAGCCCCCATGCAGAAGTAAATGCCATTAATAACGCGAAAGTTGATGTCAAAGGAGCAACCCTTTACTGCTCTTTAGAACCCTGTTGTCATACAAAGAAGCTGACGCCCCCTTGTACTGATTTAATTATAGAAAGTGGTATCAAGAGAGTTGTCGTAGCTACGCTTGACCCGAACCCACAAGTTGCTGGCAAGGGCCTAGCACTCCTTGAAAGAAGTGGAATTGAAACAAGCTATGGCTTCTGTGAAGAAGAAGCTGAAGAGCTTAATAAAGTCTTCTTTAAATCAGTTAAAAGTACACTCCCCTACATTCATTTAAAAGTTGCTCTCACTTTAGATGGGCGTATTGCTAGCACTAGCGGCGATTCGAGATGGATAAGCTCAGACAGTAGCCGCGCCTTAGTTCATGATTTACGGCTTCTCTATGATGGCGTCATGATAGGGAGAAATACTTTAAACCTAGATGACCCTCGGCTTACAGCAAGGCGTGGTGAGACTATTTTAAAAAAACCAATACCAATAATTATTGGTGATCCTGAGAAGTTTAAGAAGGATTTATTCTTATTAAAGGAATCATCAAATCTTCTTCTCTTAAATACTGGTCACGGTAAGACTCCCCCGGCCTTTGCAAAAGATTGCTTTGAAGTAGAGGCCGAAAAAAGCTTAGCAAGTTCTTTTGAGTGGCTAAAAGAGCAAGGCGTAAACTCTATTTTAGTTGAAGGCGGTGCAACCTTAATATCCTCATTAATCGAAGAAGACTTATACGATGAAATGACACTCTTCATTTGCCCCAAGCTAATTGGTAATGGGCCAAGTTTCTTCAATTCGACTTTGGCCGAGAAAATGAGCGATGCAAAAGTACTTAAGGGAAATGCCAAACAGTCCAATACCGGAGATATTATTTTTGAAGTGAGGAAGAATGTTTACAGGTCTAGTTAAGGAAGTTTCAAAAATTCTTGAGATAAGAAATACCTCTTCAGGAAAGCAGCTCTATGTTCAAAGCAGCTCTCTTCTTAATGAGATTGAGATTGATGATTCTGTTGCCATTAACGGGGCATGTCAGACAGTCGTTCGAAAAAATGAGAACGGCTTCTTTGTAGATGCGGTAAAGGCAACTTTGGAGAAATCATCGCTGGGTAGTCTTCGCATGGGCGATATTGTGAACCTAGAGCTGGCCATGAGAGTTGGAGATAGACTAGGCGGTCATATAGTCCAGGGCCATGTGAATGGCATGGGTGAGATTAGGCAAATAAAGAATAATGGAGAAAGCTATATTCTCTCTTTTAGCTTACCTGAAGAATTGCTAAAGTACGTTGTGCTTGAGGGGTCTATAACACTTGATGGCGTAAGCCTAACTGTCAGTGACATAGATAAGGATTCTAATATGACTCAAGTGTCTATAATTCCACATACTTGGAAAAATACCAGGTTTAACTTTATCAACATTGGGGATAAGTTGAATGTAGAAGTGGATATCTTGGCCAAATATGTGGAAAGTCTTTTCCACAAAGGTGGAAAAACCTCGCAAAATGTGGAAAAAACAAAGAAATCAGTAATTACAGAACAATGGTTGAAGTCAAAAGGCTACTAGGAAAAATATGTTCAATACAATAGAAGAAGCAATTGAAGAGATTAAATTAGGTAAAATGGTCATCGTTGTTGATGATGAAGATCGTGAAAATGAAGGTGACTTCATTATGGCGGCCGACTTTATCACGCCCGAAGCTGTAAACTTTATGGCCGTTAAGGGAAGAGGTATTATTTGTACTCCCCTAACTCCTACGATTGCTAATAATCTAGAATTAAACTTAATGGTCAATCAAAATGACTCAGTTCATGAGACAGCTTTCACTGTTTCTGTAGATTGTGCAGACGGCGGAACAGGAATCTCGGCCGCTGATAGATCTAGAACCATAGAGCTTCTTAATAAGAGTGAAACTAAACCTG